>JAQZBA010000112.1 GCA_029239365.1 Herbinix sp.
TCCTTCACATTCGGTTCTGTCTTCCCGATTAACAGGATATAATTCTTCACTCCCTTGAACATTCCATAACTCTTACTAAGCTTTCCAAAGGCTGTGGGCTCATTCTGTATCAGCTTCATACATAAGTTGCCCTGTTCATTCACCAAGTTGATCATATCTGTCAATTTCTTCTCTTTATCCTTTGCAATCGGTGTCTCAAGATAAGTACGTCTTGAGGAACGAACATTAATTGCTTCCATTAGATTCATCATAATTCTGTCCTCCAGCTTAAATTCTAATTCTGTTACTAGCCTTTATTAATATTCTTCTTAATAGAAGCCTTGGCAGCAGTAGTTCTGGATATTCTCCAAGAACAATCTACTCCAAGCACTGCCCCAATCGTACTTTATTCATAATCTTAAAGCTGTTGCCATAGTAATCCAGCAACCCTTCGTCCTTCATCCTTGCCAGCTCACGGCACATCGAGGTTCGTGATACATTCAGATAATCTGCCAACTCTGTACGGTTCAGCATGATCTGGAACATATTTGTGCCACGGATACTTGCTTCATTCATCAGGTAACTTGCGATCTTCTCTCTCATGCCCTTGAGGGTAAGCAGCTCCAGCTTCCGATTGAGGTTCACGTTCTTCTCTCCCAGAACTACCATCATATTCTGAATCAGACTGATATGGAAGTTACAACTGGTACCGCAGGATTTGATAACTCTCTCATAAGGAATAAAGAGTATCTTCGCATCCTCCTTCACATGAACCGTAACCGGAGAGATTCTATGCATAGTACAGACAATTCCTTCCCCGAACATATCCGAAGGACCTAAGAAGGCTACAATATGCTTATTCCCCGCCAAGTTCTCCTTCATAACCTCTACCACACCGGTCAGTATAATTCCTATATAATTAATCTCATCTCCGGCAAGGAATACATAATCCTCTGCCTTATGGCTTCTGATTTGCGCATCCATGCATCTCATCAGCTGTCCAAACTCCTTCTCCCCAATGTTACGAAACAAGGCGCAACTCTTTAATATCGGATAATATTCTTCCATCTCAACCTCCTATGAACCAGATAAGCTTATTCTATAAATCAATTCCTTTTATCCTAAATGAAAGCGCAGACCGGCCGATTGCGGATGCATTCCTCCGCATGAGGGTAAGGCAAGTCCAGATGAATGTGTATGCACAAATATTCATTGCAACATTCTATTCAGACTTATGGCACTTGAACTATTAATAATATTTTTCACTTTGTAGCCGCAGCTACACTTTCCATCGTCTATCTGTATTATACTCACCTTGTTCTTAGAAATCAACGAATTAACAAGAGAAATTGATAAATCAATTTACTTGTCATAAATTATCAATCTAAAGGAGATTATAAAATGGAAAATAATATGTTTTGTTATCAATGTCAGGAAGCAGCAAACTGTACCGGCTGTACCATATCAGGCGTATGCGGAAAGACTCCGGACCTTGCAAAAATGCAGGATTTATTAATCTACGTAACCAAGGGCTTAAGCTCAGTTACTACAGCTCTTAGAGCACAGGGCGAGCAGATCGACGCGAGTGTTGACCATTATGTGACCATCAATTTATTCACTACCATTACTAACGCTAACTTTGATGACGAGATTTTCTATAAAAGAGTATTAGAAACTTTAAGAATTAAGAACGAGCTGTTAAGTAAAGTTACTGACACCACAGTTCTTCCTGAAGCTGCTCTTTGGAATGGTTCCACAAGAGAAGAATTAGAGGTTAAGAGTGTTACGGTTGGTGTTCTTGCTACCGAGAATGAAGATGTAAGAAGCCTTCGTGAGCTAATTATATACGGCTTAAAGGGTCTTGCAGCATACTTAAAGCATGCCAACGAGCTTCGTCATGATAATGCAGAAGTAAGTGCATTTATGCAGAGAGCACTTGCCGCAACCTTAGATGATACCCTCAGCGCAGATGCACTTGTTGCTCTTACCTTAGAGACCGGCAAGTTCGGTGTAGATGGCATGGCGTTACTTGATACTGCTAACACAAGCACCTACGGTAATCCTGAGATTACTAAGGTTAATATCGGTGTAGGAACCAAGCCCGGCATCTTAATCTCCGGTCATGACTTAAGAGACCTCGAGCAGTTACTGGAGCAGACCCAGGGAACCGGAATTGATGTATATACTCACTCTGAGATGCTTCCCGCTCACTACTATCCTTCTTTCAAGAAATACACTAATTTCGTAGGTAACTATGGCAATGCTTGGTGGAAGCAGAAGGAAGAGTTCGAGAGCTTCAACGGACCGATTCTTATGACTACCAACTGTGTAGTACCTCCCGCTGCTTCTTATAAGGATAGACTTTTCACCACCGGCGCTTCCGGCGTAACCGGCTGCGTACACATCGACAAGGATGAGAACGGCAACAAGGACTTCTCCCAGATTATCGAGCTTGCTAAGACCTGTGCAGTACCTACTCAGATTGAGAACGGCGAGATTATCGGTGGCTTTGCACACAATCAGGTACTGGCTCTGGCTGATCAAGTAGTTGGTGCAGTTAAGTCCGGCGCAATCAAGAAGTTCTTCGTTATGGCAGGCTGTGACGGACGTCAGAAGTCCAGAAGCTACTATACAGAATTTGCCGAGGCTCTGCCGAAGGATACCGTTATCTTAACTGCAGGCTGTGCAAAATATAGATATAACAAGCTTAATTTAGGTGATATCCATGGTATCCCGAGAGTTCTCGATGCAGGTCAGTGTAATGACTCCTATTCCTTAGCTCTAATCGCATTAAAGTTAAAGGAAGTATTCGAGCTACAGGATATTAATGAGCTTCCGATCGCCTTCAACATCGCATGGTATGAGCAAAAAGCGGTTATCGTTCTTCTTGCACTCCTCCACTTAGGCGTGAAGAATATCCACTTAGGACCCACATTACCTGCCTTCTTATCCCCGAATGTGGCTAAGGTTCTTGTAGAAACCTTCGGTATCGCCGGAATTGGCACCGTAGAAGACGACATTGAGTTATTTACTGCATAATCCGAATAACGAAGTATAGGATAGGTTATCTTATTCTATGACAGAGCTGTAAGAGACATACGTAACTTTCTCTCCGGTTCATAAATGGTTAACCTACCGGTTTGTTGGTCTATGACCCTTAACCGGTAGGTTTTACTAATCATAATACTACTATTGGTAATAATTACAGAAAGGACAATGAAATGAGCGCATTTTTAGGACCGATCCATTACTGGCTCTATAATAAAATAAGTCTTCAGCAGGCAATTGTCGATGATCTCTGCCAACTGGGCAATCAATATGGCTTAGCTCTGAAAGCCGAGGCTGATAACCTCTATGGCGAATTTGCGAATAAGCCTCTGGAGGAGATGATTGATCAGGGAAATATCCATGGGTGGCTGCAGGAACGCGTCTCCCAGGTTGAATATAAATATGCCTATGTTGTGACTAAGCTGGTGAATACCATACCGGATAGCCTCCACACTTTGAAGAGCACCCTATACCGTGCCGGTAACGATCAGGCACAAGCCCTTCATCAAAGCGCCACGAAGCCGACCGCCGGTGAGATGTTCAAGCTGATTACAGACCAACTGCTCGATGGCATGCCCTGTGATCATGCGAATCGCCTGTTCCCCCAGAATGACACTGACGCTACCTGGACCCGTAATCTCTGTGTCCATACTCCTTATTGGACAGAGCTTGACGGTGATATTAACCTGTACTACGAGCTGAGAGAAGCTTGGCTCATGGGCTTCCTTAAGGAATATGATTATAACTTTGAGAAGGTAGATGACACTACCTACCGTATCTACACATTATCTTAGAGATTGGAGGAAATAACATGGATAGCATAAAGCTGATGATGGAAGAACACCAATACATCCTTCGAACACTGGCAGTCGTTCGCCGGGCTTGTTATGGTATATTGCAGGGTGAAGAGATTAACTATAATGACTTTGATCAAATGATTGACTTTATCCGAAGCTATGCCGATGCCCATCACCATGGCAAGGAGGAGAAGCTTCTCTTCAACGAGATGGTGACTCACCTCGGACCCTTGGGTAATAAATTAATCACTCATGGTATGCTGGTTGAGCACGATTCCGGACGTTTATTTATTCAGGAGTTGAAGGAAGCCTTAGATAAGGTGAAAGCCGGTGACGAAGAGAGCAAGCTGGATGTCATCGCAAATGCCATCAGCTATACCCATCTGCTCAAGCGCCATATTGAGAAAGAAGATTCGGTTGTGTATACCTTTGCTCAGCGCCAATTATCCGCGGAGATTATGGATAAGGTGAATCAAGAGACTGCGGACTTTGAGAAAGCTGCTTTGGAAAAGGATACGAAGAATTATTATGAGCAGTTGGTCGTAAAGCTGGAAGAGAAGTATCCTGCATAATAACACTTAGATTCCTATCTAGAGATATCGACATTCTTGTACACACAAGGAGAGCCCCTGGGAGTAGCAACACACTTCTCCCTCCCAGGGGCCCTCCTTTTAATTTATCTAGTTTCGTCTTGCTAAGAGCCAGCCTCATCCTACCTCGCTCTTTCACACTTCCTATCAATCCACCTATCGAAAATTTGTTCATATATCTCTTTTCCGAAGCCTAAAACTATGGTATACTAACCTACATGGTGCCGCAGTGTGGCATCTTTAACAACCTAGAAGAATCAGAAATGAGTAGCACAAAACCTAGAAGAACAAGGAGTTCTTCCCATATGAATTTGATTTTCAATTCACATTATTCCCACGAATGACTTAAGGAGTTGTGCCATGCAAATTGAAAAAGAAAATCTGATCCGCGATATCGTTGATCATCATATAAGACAATTTGTCGATGTAATGGAAACCCGTTACCGACTTGAGGTAAATGATCCCTTAGGGGTAATCAATGCCAAGAAGAATAATGCTTTTATCTCTCAGCTAGGCGAGGAGTTTATGTTCTATTCTGCCTTTGTCCGTTCCTTCGATAGCTCCTTCGGTAAGGTGTTGGAGAATATGGGCAATGCTATCGCTACGATATCCTATAGCGTACGTGGAAGGATTGAATCCTATCTTCTTCCCCAGCAGACTCAGCATATCGATTATCTTATGACCGCTTATGAGAAGCGGGATGCCAGACCCAGCACCACGGACTATATGAATTTTAACTGCCTCATTCCCTCGAATCTTACCAGCTTTCTTACCTCCCATGAGACTGATAATTATTTCTATGATGAGGAGAAAGGCTGCCACTACCTAATTGAGTTGAAGGCAGGCGGCGACCTGGATAATAAGAAGGCGAAGTCAGAGAAGATTGCGTTACTGAATGAATTCTTCATTCTTAAGAATTCTCTACAGAATGCCGAGACCGTCCGAATCTACTTTGCCACAGCCTACAATAAGTTCGGCGAGGATGTTCCCTGGAGACAGGAACGCGTCCAGACCTTCTTCGCAGAAGAAGAATTACTCATTGGTAAAGCCTATTGGAATTTTGTCTGCAATGACCCCGAAGGCTATCAGGTTATATTTGACCAATACCGGATCAGCGCAGAATATATGAAGACCGCCCTGGAACGAATCAAGTATTTGTATTTCCATATAGATAAACCAATCGAAAATCAGATTTCTCTGCAGGAATTTATGACATTGGACATTCTATGACCCCGGCTGATGGTATCATTAGCTTCTGATAGATAACGAGAGGAGATTCACCCCTTATGATAGACGTAAGTACCATAGATAAATACCTGTTAATGCACGGTGATTGTATGGAGAAGTTAAAGGAGATTCCGGATGGCAGCATTGACCTGATCCTCTGCGATCCTCCTTATAATCTTGCGAAATACTCCACCGGTAACATGAAATTCGATTGGAGAAGCGAGATCAATAATGATGTTGCGAATTGGGACTTAAAGGAGTTGTCACCCATAGATTTTCTTGATGAATTCAAGCGCGTGCTCTCCCCTACCGGTAATATCTTCGTCTTCACAAGCTATAATCTGATTGGCAAATGGCATGAAGTATTCGACAGCGAATATGACACCTTCCAGTTCATGGTTTGGCACAAGACGAACCCCATTCCCAACATACGCAAATCCTCCTTCCTCAATAGCTGTGAGTTGATCGTCTGTATGTGGAACAAGGGGCATACCTGGAATTTCTCGAAGCAGAATGAGATGCATAACTTCATTGAAAGTCCTATCTGCATGGGAAGCGAACGCCTCAAGGATCCCAAGCACCCCACCCAGAAGCCTCTCTCTATTCTAAAGAAGATCATTAACGTTGCCAGCAATGAGAATGACATCGTGCTTGATATGTTCATGGGCGTAGCCTCTACCGGTGTTGCTGCCAAGGAATTAAACCGTCGCTTTATCGGTATCGAGATTGATGACACCTATTATGCAGCCTGCGAGAAGCGTATGCTGGGCTCCAAATAAAGCTTATAACAGCACGTGATGCAACAAATAATTATGAATTAAGTTGATTTAATAATCCAAAGTACGAATAAGCTCCTCTGATCGGTATGGCTTAACCATCCAAATCAGAGGAGCTTATCTGTTCCTATTAATTGTTCAGGTGTTATAAGCCAGACAAAGAACAAAGTATCAGTATACTGACACTTTCGATGCCTGCGAAGCAGGCATTGCCTGACTGCGGGTTGCGAAGCAACAACTTCTTATCCGCGAAGTGCGCATCCCAAAGTGAACTACGTTCACTATGCGGAGCGTTTTTATCATATAGGACGTATTTTCGTATATAATAAAAAAGGTGAATATATCGCGCATCTATGCACGTATATTCACCTTTCTGCTTTCAGATGATTAATAACAACCGAATGATTAATTTCTTTATCCCAAACAATCAGTATTGTATATTAGATGCTTCATCCTCTAAAGCAATATTATATATAGTCTTGCCTAGATTGTAAAGTTCGCTATCTCAACCTTTAATCTCTCTGTGCTTTCTCTGGAAGCCTCCACCTGTTTGGTTACCTCGTTGGACTTATCTGTGATATTCGCGATCTTCTCTGCGATATCACTGGTTCCTGTTGCTCCTTCCGTCGCAGCATGAGCCACCTCACTAACAGAGGTCATAATATTCTGAATGGAGGATAGGAGTTCCTCTGAGGTTGCACTGAAATCAGTAATAATGCCATCGATATACAACGCATCCTTCACATAATAACCGGCAACTCCTGCAAGCCTCTCAAAGCTGTCTGTAATATCCTTTGACACAAAATCAAGAAGTGATCCCGCACTACCGGAAAGATTCTCTACCGCCTGAGTAACCTCCATGGTTACATCTTGAATCTTACCGACTGCCTTCTTCGATTGTTCTGCCAACTGACGTATCTCATCAGCAACAACTGCAAAGCCTCTGCCACTCTCACCGGCTCTTGCCGCTTCAATAGAAGCATTCAAAGCAAGCAGATTCGTCTGGGCTGTAATCTTCATGATGGAATCGGACAACATATTAATCTGCGATACAATCTTCGCCTGTTCAAGAGCTTGCTGCACCTTATTCGAGATTGCAAGCTGCATCTCTCTTGTCTTCTTCTGTGTTGTCTCAACATCCTCCTTAGTACTCTCAGCACGCTTGCTGATCTCAATTATCTGAAGTGCCGCATCCTGAGATTTCTCTGCGATGGACTTGGAAGCTGTCTCTATCTCGGAGGAGGTATTCGACATCTCCTCAGCAGAGGCTGCCGTCTCTTCCATACTTGCTGCCAGCTCTTCGGTCGTAGCCGCTACATCCTCGATATTTCCGTTCAGATCATTGACATTACTACTGATATTCCCAACAATCCCGATGATCTTATCTGCCTCAATCTTAGTATTACCTACCAGCTTCGCCACCGAACTCTTCATTCCCTCCAAGTCCTTTGCTAAAGCTCCGAAATCATCCTTACGCTCTTCATAGCCTGCTGGTAAATTGATGGTAAAGTCACCGGTGGAAAGTGTATTAAGATAGTTTCCGAAGGTCTTAAAATCACGATTGAGCATTCTGGAGATGAACACGGTTACAAATATTGCAATTAACACAGCTCCGGTAAAGCTCAGGGCAAATACCAACATATCCTGTCTTAACTCTCTACTTTCTTCCTCCTCCAACGCAGTGATCTCCAGATCGATGTAATCCGTATAATTACCGGTACCAACCACCCACTGATAAGGTTCAAACGCTAAACTGTAGCCTCTCTTAGGAAGGGCTTCTGTCTCTCCTGCCTTAGGGAACCAGTAATCAGTAAAGCCACCGCCTTCCTTCCTACCGTTCTCGATAATCGCTTTAATCATAAAGAAGTCTTTTTTATCCTTCAGCTCATAACGGTTTGTTCCCTCAGTCTCTTTTTTGCCTAACAGAACAACATTGAGACCTTCATAAGTATCAATCCAGAAGTAACCATTCTCACCGTATTTTAACTCACGGACCAGATTGGCTGCTAGTAATTTTGCTTCTTCCTCCGTATATTCTCCAGCTACCTGCTTGTTATAAATAGTATTAATCAAGCTTATGGTATTCTCGACTTGATTCTTAATATTAATGTCATAGCTGGTTCGTATGCTCTCCTCAAGTCCGGCTATACTTTCCTTACTGGAACTAATCTGATTATTCAATGCTAAAACTGACATCCATACGGTCACCAGAAGCATGAATACGGCAAGAATCATTATTTTAGTTCTTACCTTAAGGTTCTTTAGGACATTCGTCCTTTTTAATTTCATAGTGTAACCCTCCTAATACGAAATATATACTTAAAATTTCTGTATTCTTCTAATGTATTAATTCTACATTATCCGACACAATTATTCAACTATTTCCTTTATAGGAGCACAATATTTATTGACTTTTCACCAAAATCAGAATTCTTCCAGTAACTTCCTCTTATTTTACTGTTGGACCAGACTAATCAGACAATTCCTACCATAATACTTCCATGAAAGCATCAGCTCTCCTTGTCGTTAACCAATACCCATTGGTGTGTCTTGATGTGATACTTGATATTTATCATCTGTAAGCACTCTCCCAGTGAAATATTGCAACAAAACAACATCACCGGTACTCCTGCAAAATTCTCCTCCTTGCAGAAGACAATGCTATCAATCTTATAGGTCTGCAGGGCATGGCTCTCGTCCTCTAAGCGAATAAAATTCGGCTTAATCTTCCCCTGCACATTAAAGGTTGCAATCACATCTACAGGCATATGATTCATTACTTAATCCCTTCTCCATTATTCACATACTTCGGTTTCCGTTTTTCCGGAGGAATGCCACCGGACATATGATATATGGGGTTATTCAGAAATATCGCTCTCATCATCGAGTCATCACCGTATTTATCGCGGACCTTATCAACCACATCATCCAACTTGTGAAGTCTCTCGTAACGGTTCATATCAAATAGATTCATCTGCCGTACTGAGCTCCCGCTTACCACCTTACTCGTATGAATTCCCAGGTTACGGATCGGCGCCCCCTCCCACATCTCATCAAATAATCGGCAGGCAGCCCGGTGTATCTCACTCGTAATATTAGTAGCACTAAAAAGCGTCATCTGATGGGATTCATGATGGAATTCCGTATTCACAATACTGACTGCCACCACCGTTGCCATGACATGGTCTGCCCGCAGTCTTGTGGCTACCGTCTCTGACAAGGACAGAAGTATCATCTTTGCCACATCCGACCGCTCCACATCGAAGGGGATGACCGAGGAATTGCCATAACCCTTATTGGCAGGCACCACATCCGATACCATGGAGACATCGATTCCGTTGGCAAAGGCATAAAGCACCTCTCCGTATTTCTTAAAATGTGCTCGTAATATATTCAGATCCGTTCTTGCCAGCTCGCCGATCGTCAATATCCCTAGGGCATGAAGCTTCTTCTTCGTCGCATGACCGACATAGAACAGCTCTTCCACCGGCAGCTTCCAGAGCTTCTTCTCCATCTCATTAGGGAACAGGGTGTGCACCAGATTAGGTTTCTTAAAATCCGAAGCCATCTTCGCAAGTAATTTGTTCGAGGATATCCCGACATTTACCGTAAAGCCCAGCTCATTCGCAATTCGGTCCTTCATCAGATTCGCCGCAACCACCGCCGAGCCATAGAGACCGATGGTTCCGGACATATCGCAATAGGCCTCATCCACCGAATATTGCTCCACACAGGGCGAGAATTCTCGGAGTATCTCCATAAACGCTTTGGAGCTGGTATCATATAGGTCATAGTGTGGCGACACCAGAACAAGGTCAGGGCAAAACCTCTTGGCATCGCTAATGGTATCCCCTGTTCTGACACCGCATTTCTTCGCCGGTGTCGATTTTGCCAAAATAATTCCATGTCGTTTCTTAACATCTCCTGCCACCGCCGAGGGAATATCGCGCAGGTCCGTCTTCTCTCCAAGGATATGTCGTCGATAAACGGCTTCCCAACTGAGGAAAGCCGAGTTGACATCAATATGAAAGATTATATTATCCATACATATGTTCTCCTTTTGACATCATTATATCAGAACAACTGTTCGATGTAAAGACAGAACATTGTGGGAATTTTATTGGAATTGTATGTAGTTAACGTTTGCAGTTACCGGAAACTTTAAGGAACATCAAAAATCTCACTGTAAAGTTGGAATACAAATGCAGCACCTTGATAATCTGATAGTCTCATTTAACATGACAGGTGAAGTCTACCCATTTTTAGGCATAAACAGACATTTCTATAGCAATCAGATTAATCAGGATAATCAGTAACAAAAAACTTTGTTTTCAAACTATGATGAATAATTCAGGATAAGATATATATTGGAAACATATAATAAAATAACGAACTAATTCGAGGTTTATAAATGGATATCTATGTGGTTCAACCTGGAGATACTATTGATACTATTGCTAATAAATATGGGGTCACTATATTAAAATTAATACTGGATAATGGACTTAAAAATCCATATGGTTTAGTTCCCGGACAATCAATAGTAATAACTTACCCAATCCAAACACATATAGTTCAAGAAGGAGATACTTTGGATAGTATTTCCAGAACTTACGACATTACTTTCATGCAATTGTTACGGAACAATTCTTTTCTCTCCGATAGAGAATATATCTATCCGGGAGAAACATTAGTAATTAGCTATGACACAGACGGAAAAATTACAACAAATGGCTATGTTTATCCTTATATTAATAGTGAGACACTCATGAAAACACTTCCATATCTTACATATCTTTCTATCTTCAATCATTGGATTACAGAAGAAGGCGAATTACTCACTTCTAATGATGATATAGAAATAATTAATATAGCAAAAAATTATAGTGTTGTGCCGCTTATGATGTTGTCTTCTCCCTCATTTATAGGTGATCCAACTATTGAAGTGATTTATAAGATTTTATCAAATGAAGAATATCGTGATCAAATTATTAGTGATGTCTTAAATATATTGAAATCATCTGGGTATTATGGTATTAACATACTAATAAGTGGTATAGATAATTCTAATCAAAATGCTTATATCGATTTATTTACAATTGTATCAAATGTTTTAAGTAATGAAGGATATCAATTTTTCTTGACAATAAATCCCAATATAAAAACTATTGATGGCAGCATATCTTATGAAAGAATTGATTACTCTACTATTAGTCAGTTAGTAGATGGCATAATGTTTCTACAATATGTATGGGGAACCAATTTGGGTCCTCCTTCTCCTGTCAGTTCCATAAGTGAATTAACGGATTTTATAAATTATGTAGTTACATTGGTACCACCAGATAAGTTATCAGTGGGAGAACCTATTATTGGCTATGACTGGGAACTTCCTTATATTCCAGGTGAATCACGTGCTTATTCCCTAAGCATAGATTCAGCAATATTATTAGCCCATGAAGTAGGCGCTATAATCGAATTTGATGAAACTTCTCAGACACCATTTTTCAAATATAAAGTTACTTATACTAATACACCAATTGAACACATAGTATGGTTCATTGATGCTCGGAGCATCAATGCTTTAGGACAATTAGCTGCTAATCTAAGCTTGTCAGGCTCTGGCGTTTGGAATATTATGACTTACTTTCAGCAATTGTGGACAATATTTAATTCACAATATGAAATAGTCAAGATTATTTCTGATAATCTAAATAACCCATAATGCTCCATATGGAAAATAATTGTCATGCTACAGACACAACAATCACCGTATATGCAATCAATGTCACTATCATATATAGAGAAATAAATGCAGACATGAAACTGGCATCTTCTTTGTCTTTATACAATGGGGAAAGTTGATTGATCAGCACCTATGCCGGTGGACACATAAAGTACAGTAAAATAGCAATGAAAAATGTTTTGTCTGCAACCAGACCTGAGAATAGTTGAATGAATATTGCAGTGCCAATAGCCATAATCACCATACGGCTTACTACAGAAAGAAGTAATGGCTTGATACTGCTCTTTTCAATTTCAACTGATATCCTATGATAAACAAAATAATTGCTACAATAGGTTTTGTTGCCATCCGGATACATAAAGTACGTCCTTTTTATTAGTTGGTTACCTTTTTGTTGCTAATGAAAGCTGCGCATACTATACATATGCTTGCACTCTCTTTACTTAAGTGTCTTAAGATATGATTGCTTGAACTTCTTATCTGCTTTAATATATTGATCTGTTTCAACAAACCGAATAAATTCATCCTGTCCCATCCACTGATAGGAAATGGTCTCTCCCTCTTGAAGTATGATGGATTTTTTATCACAATCCGTCTCACACAAATAAATATAATAAATTCCCTGTGTTGTCGGATCTACACTTTTGCTAATAAACTTAAGCTTTGCACCGTCTATACCCGTCTCTTCTTTCAGTTCTCTAATTGCACATTCTTCGGTGCTTTCTCCTTTTACTACTCCTCCGGAAGCCGTAGCTTCAAACATTCCAGGATACACTTTTTTATTATAGTCCCTTTGCATCACCAAGAAATCCCCATCCGTATGTCTTACTATAACTTCGCTAACCAGATGGAATAATCCATCGGGAATTATTTCACCCCGTATCAAATCACAGCCTGCCAAACTGCCATCCTCTTTATATGCATCCCAAATCTCCATATATACCTCGCTAAATTCTAAGTTTCTCACCAATTGATTATGGTTATTTTTTGATATCTTTTTACATTATAATACCATTGAAAGTAGTTTACCAGATTATTCCTTATATTTATTCATTGTTTACTTATACCACACCTATTCCCAGGCTGATGAGGGAGTAAGGTTGAAATCACATAATCTCCTTATGAGGTGTATCCATTAGTGTCGTGTAACATCAAGAAACTTTATGGTGTATATTTCCATGTTAATGTATTATAATCTACCTATAACTGCATGAGAATATGATGTATTGTAAACCTTTGGAGGAGGGACAGAATGATCCGCAAAGAAACAATAAAATTATCTAAGAGAACAATAAAGTCTCTGCTATTTTTCCTATCTATTACTTGCCTGATCGAATTCGCGGGCTGCAGTAAAAGTGAGGACCACGTCTTTAGCTTTCCTAGAGAGAAGGTCCAGAGCTTTAGTGTATATACTTATGATATAGACGAGAATACGACGACAAGTAACTGGATGTATTCTGAGAAAGATATGGCGGATTTCCTTAGCTACCTTGAGAATTTGACCGGTACCAAGGTCGATACTCTTGATACCTCGGCCTTAAGTAGTCACTTCTATGGAGTCGAACTGAATGTTGACAATCCCTATACGCTTCTGCTCATTGGCGATTATGCAATTAATTATCAGGGAGAATATTATAAGATTGATGGAGAGAAGGCCGCGAAAATGTGTCAGTCGATCGTTCGCGACACCAGAGTAGGGGAAGGCGTGTCCTATTTACTTAATCACAGATACTTATCCTTACTAGAGGGTGTCTGGGATACTACCTATATGATGGAAAGCCTCTATAGCGGAGCTCCTTTAGAAGATGCAGCCCTTACCATGTTGGAAGCTTCTATTGACACCCAGAAAGAACGACTCATCTTAACGCTGGAGAATCATACCGGAAGCACCCTTGAATTTGGTTCTATGTATAGCCTGGAGGTCTTAGTAAATAACCGCTGGTATTCTATTATAGATATGATCAATAGCAATATTAATTATGGCTGGACTAGTATTCTCTATATCTTAAAGAATGACGAGTCGATGGGCGATACCTACAGTCTGAGATACCATCAGCCCTTACCCTCCGGAACCTACCGCCTAGTTAAGGCGGTGACGGCTGAGAATGGGACGCAAGGATATCTGTCCGTAGAATTTCAAGTGGATGCAGACAAGATGAATTGATAAATCACTTGCCATGAATAAAAAAGACATAAGTGTGCACCGTATATTCACCCGGCGGAAGGTAGCAGAATTATAAACTGTACTTCCAAGTGAATATACTAGCCATACACTTATGTCTTTCCTATTTCTTATTGCAATGATTGCTTATAACAAGGAATACTTAGGAGACTCTGCAGATCTTCTCCAGTATAAAAGAGCTTTCTTTTGCATCCATCGGATTCTCAATTCTTATCACATGGAACCCCAACTTATTCACATAGAAATTGTGATTCCTTCGGGAGAATCCCGGTGTCTCGGTGCACCATTTTCTTGTATCCGGATACTCCTTCTCGACAAACTCCCATATGATTCTTCCGATACCTTTGTTCTGAAGTCCGGTATCTACGAAGACGCATCCCAGGTGGTTCACCTCGGTGCTCGGATTAATCCACAGGATTAATCCCGCAATCATCTTACCCTCCCTAGAGATCTGATAGGCCGTCGAATTCTTATCCATGCCCCACTTACGAAGGAAATCGCCGTTATCATAGCCCTCCGGACCGCCCTTATCCTTACCTAGATGGATTCTGGAGTCCTCGTCAAAGGCTCTGGCCATAATGACTGTTAACTCATCAATATCTTCTTCCTGCAATGGTTGAAATACCAATCCCTTATATTCCTTCATCCTAATATCTTCCTTCCCCACCATCAAAGTCCAACTGTTGCTTCCAGTTCAACTGCTGATTACACGCTTCCCAATCACTATATATCTCTTTTTTATTATTTCTCTATGGCTTCTCTTGCTGCTCTCTTTACAGCTTCTCTACGATCTCCCTTATCACCTTCGTAGCCTCTGCTTCTAACCCCTTCGCCTTGAGAATCAGTGCTACCAGCTCTCTTCTTGTATCAGCCTTCGCAAAGCAAATGATACACTCTTCGTCCTGAATATAACCCCCAATCACCTGGCTCATCTTCGGTCCAAGCTCTGCTGCCCGGCGAAGGAACCCAGCTGCATGATTACATTCTTTCTCTACTTCAGGAATATCCCTTGCGACCTGTTCCAGATAAGCTGCTGCATAATAGCGCCCTTCTCCCAGCATCACCAAGGCATCGTTCTGGCAGACTAACCGCTCGTATAGAATCGGCAGGATTGCCCCCTTCGGGAATTCCTTATCATCCCCGATGCATCTCGCCCAGTAATCATAGGCAAGCTGCCCTCCTGCGTATTCCGCAAGGAGTTTGTTCTCCTGATCATAGAAGGCAATCTTCTCCCTGGTTAAGACACGAACTGCATTCTCCAGAATCGCTTTATGGCTCGCAAGTGCCTCCTGACGTTCTCCTACGGCGATCAGTGCTACAGTACATTCATTCTCCCACCAGCCATCGGTTACAAAATATCCGCTTTCGTCCTGGGTTACATTTTTCGCAAATTCCTGGTTATCCTGGAAGCAGTTCCAGCCAAGTAAGGTATTGCCCTCGTCACGATATCCGGTAA
>JAQZBA010000113.1 GCA_029239365.1 Herbinix sp.
CTGGAAGCAATCCATATCAAAGTAGGTGAGGATAACCGTATCCTCATTACTGTAGACTCCAGTAAGGAATGGATTTATCTTTCGATTGAGGATAACGGCTGCGGTATACCGAAAAAGAACCTAAAGAAAATATTCACTCCATATTTCTCTACCAAATCAAAACAAAACAATTGGGGAATGGGACTTTCCTATGTATTCCGCGTTATAACTGCCCATTATGGTCATGTGAGAATCAAGAGTCGCAAAGGTGAATATACCAATGTTGAGATCTTGTTACCAATGAGTAAACGATAAATTTCTTATCTGAATGCTGATTGAAACAATAATTTCATATCAATAATTGATGGAAAAGAGGATTCTATGGGTAAGATTAAGATATTAATTGTAGATGATATGACAGACATTAGAGAATACTTTAATATGATTCTATCAAGAGAACCGGATATTATCGTAGTCGGCCTAGCTTCATCGGGGGTCGAAGCGGTTCAAAAGGTCCGTGAACTGAAGCCTGATGTCATTCTCATGGATATTCAGATGGAGACCCGTACTGCAGGGATTGATGCGACTCATACCATCAAAGCCATAGACCCTAATATAAAAGTCATTATCCTCACGATACATCAGGAGGATGAGTATTTATTTCAAGCCTATTGTGCCGGTGTGATGGACTATATTGTCAAGACAGATTCTATTTCGCAGATTATGAATTCCATCCGGACAGTCTATTCCAACCAATTGATGCTGCGTCCCGGAATTGCCGATAAGATTATTGATGAATTCTCTAGATTGAAGACTCAGCAGAACAGTTTAATCTATACTCTTGGAATTGTCTCAAAACTAACCAACAGCGAATTCGAGATCCTGAAATGCTTCTATGAGGGAAGTACCAATAAAGTCATCTCAGAGACAAGATTTGTCTCCCCTGCTACTGTAAAAAGTCAAGTGAATTCCATCCTGAAAAAGTTCGAGATGAAGAGTATGAAGGAGGTTGTAAAGCTCTTGAAACAACTGAATTTTGATGAGTTATTGAAAGGAAAACCGAATTAGTACTCCATTCACATGCCACGAGTAAAAGAGTCATGATATCCCTACTTCAATTCACTGAGGTAACATCATGACTCTTAAATTTTGTGCAAAGGAAAAATGCGTGTGTGACTCTTGCTTTATACCTTTATATAAACGTGAGCTGATTATAACATCTTGTTAATCTGATTACCTTCCAGCCAGGAATAGATGTTGTTGAAGGTTATCTCTGCACGTCTTACCATAGATTCCTTGGTTGCAAAGGCAACATGAGGAGTGAGTAATGCATTGTCTGCTCCAAATAAGGTATGCTGTAACGAGAGCGGTGGCTCAATCTCGAATACATCTATGGCTGCTCCTGCAAACTTATTCGCCTTAAGAGCTTCTGCCGTTGCCTCTATATCAATTACTTGTCCTCTGGCACAGTTGACTAGAAGGGCATTCTTCTTAAGCAGCTTCAGATTATCCTTATTGATCAGGTGTTTGGTCTCTTCGGTTAGCGGAGTATGAAGGGTGATGATATCACTTTCCTTCAAAAGCTCTTCCAGGCTCACATATTGAATTCCAAGCTTTTGAGCCTCCTCCCTGACACTCCTATTATAACCAAGAAGCTTACAGCCGAATGCCTTCAGAAGCTCAGCGGTTCTAAGACCGATTGCTCCGGTACCTACGATACCGACTGTCATCCCTGCCAGTTCGAAGCCAACGAGACCATCCTTCGTCTTTCCTTCTCTAACTACTGTGTTGCATTCCACGATATTCCTTAATTTGCTGATAATCAGACCAATGACAAGCTCTGCCACGGCTTCTGTACTATAACCAGCTGCATTGGATATTCCTACTCCCTGTTCCACACAGGCTGCCTTATCCACATGATCAATCCCGGTAAAAGCTACAGAGATGAATTTGAGACCTTCTACAGACTTTATCACATCGCCAGGTAGGGGATTGTTTGCAATAATCAGAACGTCTGCACCCTTAGCCCGCGCTTTCAACTCTTCTACATTCTTCGTTACATTGTCATAAGCAATAAACTCATGCTTCTCATCCTTTAACCGCTTGGATAGTTGGTCTATAATTTCTTCACTAACTCCCAAGGGTTCCAGCATTACAATTTTCATGTTGTTACCTCCATTTTACTTATTTTGTCCTATTGTAACGTCATTTATGACGGAATTACCACTCTCTGCTCTCTTAGAATTGCTTGAAGATCTTGAATATTAATCTCACTCGGGGTTACCTTCCCCTTGCAAGCGAGTCCTGCTGCTACTCCGGCAGCCTGTCCTGTCAACATACAAGCTGATATTCCACGGATACTGCTTTCTGCCACGTGATCCGCCGAGATACATCTACCTGCTACAATCAAGTTATTAATATTCACCGGTAAGAGACTGCGGTAAGGAATGGTATAGGTTCTTTCATCCCGAATCGGTTCATAAATATGCCCCTTATAACCTTCTCCTTCCATCTTACCATCTCCATCCATATAAGCATTGGGAGACAGCATATCATAGAAACGGGGATAGACTGCGATTGCATCCTCAAATACCTTCTGGGCCTCAATGTCCTCCTTAGTCAATCGGTACAGACCTTTGATTCTTCTGCTATCACGGAAGCCTATCTCCGGGGCGATGGAGGCGAGCTCAATCTCCTCAAAGCCTTCGAAATTATTCTTGGCATATTCATAAAACTCAAGAATATATCTTCTACATTCCACTTCGCCTTGAGTAAGACCATCCACATCAGTAGGGTCAATCTCATAGGCACAGGTATAATTGACATAGGATGCAACACCGCCGGAAGTTAATCGTCCGAAGGGAAGATCCTGACGTTTACAGGTCAACCCGGTCTTACCGGCTCTATAATCATCGTGGAACCTCTTACCGATAACCTTGAGTCCGTCTACCTCTCCTGTCAATTGATCGACCTTCAGACCGGCAAGCCTGAAATTAACAGAACCGGGCTGACAGAGCCCGTCCGCATCCCTTCCCTGATCATAAGGAACACCGGCACTAAAAGCAACATCACCGTCTCCGGTGGCATCGATAATTACCTCCGCCTTGACTGCAAGCGGTCCTTTTTTACTCTGTATAATAACACCTTGAATGTGATCACCTTCTACGATTACATCGTTAACGAAGGAATGGAACATAAGCTCAACTCCCTCGTTGATCAGAAAATCATCAAGAAAGATCTTCAGGTATTCACTACTGAAGCGATGGGGAGCATCCATACGGATATCGTGGGAGTTGCCGAACCTATCTCTGTACTTTTCTTCGATTTCAGCATAAATACCATTCGTCGTAAATGTGGTTCCATGTAAAAAGTGATTACAGGTCTCTACATAAGCTCCGGTAATATTCCCACCTAAAAATCCTCTTTTTTCCAAAAGCAAGACACGCTTTCCACTTCGGGCTGCTGCCACAGCAGCACCAATTCCTGCAGGTCCACCGCCAACGACTAAGATATCTACCTCCCGTTTAACCTCAACCTGTTTTTCCTTGATCGTATATTGCATCTTAATATCCTCCGTTCCTGTTGTCAATATCAGTCTATCAATTATTAATAATCAATCATTCCTATTTATTAAAAATCACTGTATTTATTCAAACAACTCTGTCTGATCACCTAATCCTAGAAGTAATACTTGTAATTTATTTCATTACTTTTTATAGCTATTCAGCACTTCTTCCGTCTGAACATACTCCTTTAGCACTTCCGGGGTAAGCTTCTCAAGAGCCACATTGTATCTTAGATCCAAATCCTCTAAAACCTTGATCACTTCCTGACCATCATATAGACCTGCAAAATAATTCGCTATCGTCTTACGGTATTCATCACCCTCCACCGTCACACTGTTCTCCGGAGAAGGACGCATCAGTACCTTATCCGGAATATTGGCAAAGGCAGCAAAGCCCTTCTGTTCAGGAGCCTTCTCGGCCAGATCAATCGCTTCCTGGCGAAAGGGAATATATAAGGAATTCTCGTACATCTGTGCTGCATTTTCATCTGAATAGAAGAATTTAAGTACCTCCAATGTCTTAGCTGCCTTTTCCTTCGCTGCAATTCCTACTCCTAGTAGAGAAGTTGCATCGGCAAACTCTTTATAGGAGGAGCCATCACCTGTGAAGGCAGGGACCGGAACCACCGACCAATTACAGCTTGCAGGAAACTGATCATTATATACACTAATATCAAAGCTGGCACCGGGAATCATTCCGATTCGCCCTTCTGCAAATTGAGCCCGTACTGCATCGGCATCTAATCCCTCATATCCGGGAAATACACTTCCGTCTTCAATCATCCCCTGCACTGCTTCGATCACAGGTGCGAAGGATGTAAAATCAAAACTCATCGTATTAAAATTAAAACCTGCGTGCCCTACATTGGTTCCGTTGGGACGGATCAGATAGGTACTGATCATCCAATCAGACTGTAAGCCAAGAATCCAGCCAAACGCTTTGCCTTCTCCTGCTTCGGTTATCCTTTGAGCCACATCCCTAACCTCTTTCCAGGTGGTAGGTGCTTCAGTTATTCCTGACTTTTGGAACAAGTCATCATTGATAATCAGCTTGTAAGTCGTCAGATTGTATGGCAGAGTATAGACCTTTCCATCAAAAACATGCTGGTTATTCACCAGACTTTCCTCATATTCAGTAATTAGCTCGTCGCCGCCAGGCAATTCATTGATCGGGACCATATAGCCAGAATCAACAAAATGCTTCAGTAAGGCTGAGGTCGGGCGAAAAAGCTCCGGAGCAGTTCCACTTAGTAACGCGGCTTTAATCGCTTCCTGGTAGTGGGAACCATACACTGTATACTCTATTTCTATGCCGAGCTGTTTACCGGTCGTACTGTTGAAGCGTTCAATCTGTTGAAGTCTTAAATCCTTTTCATGGGCATTATCAGACCATACCCGGATTTTCTCCATTACAGGTTTTTTGGACACTTCACCACTATCAACCACATTCTCCGGATTGACTGAGGTATCCTTTCTTAAATTCTCATCCTTGTAGCATCCGGATAACAACGACGCAACAAGAAAACTCACTAGAAATATCGAAATCATTCGTTTGATATTGAATGTCATTCACTACCCTCCATGCTCTATCAAAAGCTTAACCCATTCCTGATTTTTTCTTATTATATCCATTATAGCATGAATTCTGTTTAGGAAAAGGTTGAATTCTCATCAAACCATTAACATTCCTACCCTTAGAATTAGTTTGTGCCGAGGATTTCGCAGGCACAAACTATGAAGTGTGAATTAATTTATTAATTCACACTAATCCGGCCAGCTTCACAAGGAGGGGTATTGAAAATGCACACAGTAGGGTAGTGACGGTTAATATCTCCGCCGCTAACACAGAATCCTTCTCATACTTAATCGCAAATAGGATGCCTGTCGTTGCAGATGGTGCTGCAGCCATGATAACAGCGGTAATGAACACCTTCTCATCGATCGCGAATCTGCTAAAGATGAAAAGCAGTAGCATCGGGATTATAATCAACTTAATCAAGGTCACATAATAGATCCTACGTTTGACTAAAATCTTAAAAATATTAGTTCTTCCGATCGTTACACCGGCAATTAGCATGGCAAAAGGGGTATTGATATTCGCGATATAACTAAAGGCCTGATAAATCACTTTAGGTACCATAAGCTGGAACAGAAAACACAGTAATCCGATTACAATTGCTATAATGGAGGGTGACAAAAGTTTTTTCAACATGCTTTTGATATTCCATTCTCTACTCCCTGACATCATAATGACCCCATGAGTCCACAAGAATACATTAAATATTGTAATGGATGCCGTTACATAGAATACTCCTTCTGTGCCAAAGATACCATTTACGATTGGTATTCCCATAAAACCGACATTGGAATAGATACATTGAATCCGCTCAACCTCTGCATCCGGGTTTACCACATATTTCTTTATCACAACATTGTCAATCCTAAGGTTTTCTCTCTTCTTTTTCTTAATCAACAGAGATGCAATCAATATGCCTACCACATGTGTCACAATCGACAGAAGTAGGGAAATCAATAGCCCTTCTAATAGCTCTGAACTGAATTCCCGCTGATATGCCACAAAAATAACCATAGGATTCACTAACATCAACAGAATATTGGACAGCTTGCTATTGGTTGCTTCATCAATCAGTTTTACTTTATAGCAGATGATTCCGACTGCAATGATGATAAAAATGATCATTATTTGGTTGATTGTAATCGCTGAAGATGACATCATTCTCTCCTATGATACTATATTCGTTGGTGAGCCCTGGATATAAGCTCTCAGGTTGTCAACTGCTATGTCCATGAGACGTTGCCTTGCTTCTTTGGGAGCCCAGGCAATATGAGGTGTAATGATGATGTTTGGAGCATCATACAGTGGGTTATCCATAGTAATAGGCTCTGTGGAGACTACATCCACTGCTGCGCCTGCTACTTTACCGGTAATAAGGGCATCTCTTAAATCCTTCTCTACAATCAGAGGACCTCTGGAGGTATTGATAATCATAACTCCATCCTTCATCTGCTTAAGGGTGTTCTGATTAATGATACCCATTGTCTCCGGAAATAATGGGCAATGGAGCGATATCACGTCTGAGTTCTGTAACAGTTCTTCCAAGGATACCTGACGGATTGTAGCGCTTAAGTACTCCTGAGCAATCTTACCGGGCTCTAGGGCCAGTATATTCATTCCTAAGGCTTCAGCGATCTGTGCCGTCCTCCGTCCAATCTTACCAAAACCGATGATTCCCATTGTCTTACCGGCTAGTTCAAGCAATGGATAATTCCAATAGCAAAAATCCTTACAATTGCTCCAATCTCCCCTCTTTACGCTATCAGAATGAGCGCCTACATGATGGCAAAGCTCCAAAAGCAAAGCGATCGCAAACTGACTCACTGCATCAGTACCATAAGAAGGAATATTTGTGACGATAATACCTCTGCTCTTAGCTGCCGCGATATCTATTACATTATAGCCGGTTGCCAGTACACCGATATATTTGATCTTAGGACACTGCTCCAGAATAGCCTCCGTTATTACCGTCTTGTTCGTGATAATAATCTGCGCATCACCGATCCTCTCAGCGACCAGCTCTTGCGGACATCTATCATATACCTTCAGTTCACCCAGCTCCTGCAGCCCGCTCCAGCTTAAATCACCCGGATTTTCTGTATAGCCGTCTAATACAACAATTTTCATAATATCTCCTTCCTTTTTATTCATCCTCAAGAAGTGCCCATGCCCGATTGATGACCCTTTTTGAATTAGCCAACACGATGTCCGCATCTTCTCCTTCACGAAGTGTTACCTCCAGCGAGAGTACGTAGGGGTCCTCTGCCCGAAAGAAACCTTCCTCCCTCAGAACACGGAAGAAATCCAATAACTCCGGTGTATCATTGGCACTACTTGGATATCCGAAGCGAGGATGTTTATCGCCATAAGCATCGCACCCCGGTTGAACCACTGCATTACCAATGTGAAGATGTGTGATGTAGGGTCTTAATGTCTGTATAACAAATCTACTGGTTTCATAGGTAGTCGGAAAATGAGATAGATCTACTAAAAGCCCAAAATTATCGCATTCCTTCCTAACATCAGCCGCAAATCTCGCTGCATAAGGCGCCGGGCCAATGAGTGCTGCTTTATCCATATCATAGTCAAAGACCTCAAGGTTGACAGACATATTCTTAGTCGCAGCATAATGACATACGTTGATCGTTGTCTTTAACAGCTGTTCATAGGCCTGAGTCTTAGTATTCTCTTCCCATTTACCGGAGAGAAAGGCTATCGCTTTCGCACCGAGATATTCTGCTTCCTCTACTGCCTCGATCAGAGTTACTTCTGCCTTACACCTACCCTCTTCCGAGATATCATTCGGATTGAGTCCGGTAGATAACAGACGGGGTTGTGCTCCATAACACACCTTACTATGGGACTGTTCCAGTAGCGCCTTTGCCTCTGCCCGAAGTGAATCCGACTTAATCTGGGTAATCTCGATTGCATCAAAATATTCATCCCTTAAGATCCTGCACAAAGAATCCTTATAATCATATAAGGTTGGCGGATAACTCATCCAGAGAATCGTACCCACCTGAAAATACTTATGTATACTGTCTCTCATACGTTAACTCTCCCTTCATTAATATATTGTTGCTTCTAGGTTATATTCTTCATAAAACGATTCAATTAGAAGCAGACTGTGATCCCCTCATACTCCTGCAATACCTCCAGTAGTAGGTTAATCTTCTCCTGTTCATATGTGAAGCGCACCCTCTTCCCTGTTCTTATGCTATGAGCTGAGATAGGCTGCCGCTTCGAGGTGATTTGTAACCGGCACTCATAAATCGGAATAGGATCGAAGAAGCATTGACCAAAGCAGCCGCTGTTATTAACCAATTGTATGAAAAGCTCACCATTCCTTCGCTGTGATAGGCTTACCTCAACCATGGGACTTAAGTTTTCACCCATGGAGCTTATATTGCATAATCCCATCAAGATATCCTTCATCAATAGGCTGGGATTGCTATGCCCTCCCAGATTATAAAAGGCTCCGCAAAGCCAAGGCAGATAGATGGAATATCCATTCCCATAATGATATCTGGTTACCCCCGACTGCTCACTTACCTCGGTATGATAGCAATATTCCGGTGGTCCATACCTATGAGGCGGTATCAACTTCAAATAATGCTGTGTACCAGCCAAATATTCATTGATAACCATATGCTCACCTACCGGAATCACGTCCACCGCTTCATAAGAGGTAAATACCTCCTTGTCGGCTTTCTCCACAAGGAACATAGCAGACAATAAATCTTCGCGAATTGCTATAACCTGCCTCACTCCAAGACATTGTAAGAGTTGATTCTGACGCAGGCCGGTATAAGGGTCATAGAGACCCGTGTCACCTGTTGCAAGCACCACGCCGCCATGTTCCACATAGGCGTCGATTTTCTCACCATCTTCCTCCGAGATAATCTTGATATCAGGTAAAATCAACAGCTGATAGGTAAGTAGGTCTACTTTACTAAAGTCCGCAGGCAAAATTTCGGCAAAGGGGATATGGTTTTCCGTCAATACCCGGATCCAGCCCTTTTCCTCCGGAGTTGTAACCCAGCGATGAGTTCTCTTAAGCAGTACCTGTGCTAATGATTTTAGTCCGAGGTAATCCTTTTCATGCTCCGCATGAAAGGCATATACTTTCTTAATTCTTGGGTACGAGGAACGATCTAAATGATTATCTATTCTACCCATCAGAAAGTAATCCAGTGCCCCCAGGTTCGTCAGATTCTGCCAAAGTCTCAATTCCTGTAATGCAGGGCTCACTGATATATGGCGATAGGCATAGCCTATATATTCTACTGTGGTGTTGGAACAGATAATATTACTGGTTCCGTCACCAAGAATAGCCCTACAGTTACTGGAAGCATGATACTGCCAGTGTGGCAGCCTGGTCTTATATTCGGTTGCCGCTTCAATCCGTGCATAGGCATCATCATCAAAGCAAAGCTCCGGATTAATCTCTTTCACAAAAGCAGCTAGTCGCTCACGGTATTCTTTAAATACCTTCTCTTGAAACTGAAGATACTTTCCATACACCGGATCCTTCAGGTTCTCCTGTTCCGGCAATTCTTCCCCATACTGCTGTCGGAATTTATCCCGGCAATTGTCGCAGTGGCAATATCCATAATCCTTGAAATCATAATCTCTGGTCTGAAAACCTCCCATATTGCAGAACAAACCATCAAAGGGAACTTCCGCAAACAGCTCTCTGATTATCTCAAATGCATAGCTTTGTTGATACTCACCATTGATACAGCACTGAACTGTATCATTATATTCCATGATATCCCCTGTTCCTGTTCGAAAAGCCCATTGGGGATACTTCTCATACACACTCTTATGTACCTTGGAGAAATCTGTCCGTGCTAATACCCGTATTCCATGGGCATGACATCGATCTACAATCTCCTTCAGACTATCTCCGTGTAGATACCTGCTTTGATAATGATACTGTAATTTTGTTGGATAGCTGGAGATAATCCCTGCTGCATTGAGGAGTACCACATTGGCTTTAAAATCCAACAGATCCTCCACGAACCGTTCCGCCGAGATATCCTCCATATCAATTTCCCTGAGGTTCGTCTGTATCATTCTCCATGGATAATCGTCCCACCAGGCCATCTGTATCACCCCTCTCTCTTAACCCACTAAACTTAGCATGTCTGCCTTCACACTAACAACCATTCTACCTCTTTTATGCAGATAAAACCCGGAAGAACAAGGAGTTTGCTCTAATGGGCGAACTTCGCAGTTATTCACAATAGCTTAACATTGCCCTATGAATTAGTTTGTGCCGAGGATTTCGCAGGCACAAACTATGTGGTGCGGAAATTGTCTTTTATTTTCACATTATTCTTCCGCTAGCAAGACATCAAGCTCAGCAAGTATATCGAAACGTTGTACATCA
>JAQZBA010000114.1 GCA_029239365.1 Herbinix sp.
TATAACTAATAGCAGTAATGAATATTGTTTTACCCATCTAAAATATTCATTGATGAGGATAATGCTAAACTTCTTCCCACTATTCCAGCATGTAGAACTTGTAATAATGGTTTTTGAAGTTACGAACAATATATAGCATGCTGTTTAGTTATATTACATAAAAAATTGGATATAAATTATATCTATCTACAGAAAATAAAGGAAACATTTATTCAGCGTGAAGGAATTTAGTATATAATAGAACAGCAAATTAAAAATACAGAAAATGGAATTGAGTTGCATTTTAATTGGCAACGCTTTGAGAATGTACTGAAAAAATTAGCAATAGGACATGCGGGTTATGAATTAGATGAGGTTTGTGTATCAGACTACACCAAATATACCGGGTGATACAAAGAGGACTACACGAACCCGGTGCCTGACGGATTATTACGTCATAGTAAAAATCGTCAAAACCAAAGATTTCTAAACTCCACGGAGCCTGACGAAGGAATATCGAGGATTCCTACGTACAGTTCCCTACGATGAAGAGCAGAGAAGTATAAAGTTCAAAATTAATCAGATATGACATATCTGCACATACAGTAGATTAGGGAGGTGTTGAAAAACACCTCCTTTGTTATTCTCGATTCTTCATGTTAATTCCAAATTTTCCAAAAACGAAAAAAGTCCTCGAAATTACCTTTTGTCTATGCTATAATAAGCTATGTGAGTAACGCGATCGGATCAGGGATCCGGAACATGCTTTTAGTGAGTGGTATAAGGAAAAATAATATAGTACATAATTGCTTTATTATTAGATGGAGAAAATACTATGTTGAACACAAATAAAGTTAGACTAATGACGAAGCTTGCCCTCTATGAAACCAAGGAGGGGAAAGAAGATATACGTCTGAGTAAGTATTATAAAACAGATTACGTCAGATATCAGGTGATCAAATCTATCCTATGTGCAACCTTCGGATATGCATTCATTCTTCTTCTGATTCTGATCTATAAATCCGAATATTTAATTAAGAATGCTGTGACCTTGAATTATAAGACAATCGGTACTTATATTCTGGGTGTCTACATCATTGTGGCTGCTATCTATGGTTTGGGAGCTATGGTCGGATATGCAATCAAGTATGATTTATCGCGAAAGAAATTGTCCCGTTACTATAAGCTTTTAAAACGCTTAAATAAGATCTACAATGAGGAGACACCTGAGTCTTAAAGTTTGGAGGAAACTATAATGATGCCTTTACTGGTATTTAGAGAACGAGTTAAAAGTTTTTATCAAAGACATGATATATATATTAATCCGGCAGTAAAATTTATCTTTGCATTCATATCTTTCACAGCAATTAATCAGGAAATCGGGTTTGATTCACGCATAAAAGCTCTACCGGTGGTTCTGGCATTGGCTTTGCTCAGTGCATTTACACCCTCAGCTATCATGGTGCTGATTGCAACCGCAATGGCAGCACTTCACGTATATTATGCTTCACCGATTTTATCGATTTTGGTAATTATTCTATTGTTGATAATTTATTTTCTTTTTGCCCGATTTACGCCCCAATATGGTTATGTGGTTCTGGCGATACCAATATTATTTTTCTTAAAGATACCCTATGTAATGCCAATTCTTCTAGGCATTATTGCTACTCCGGTAGCAATTGTTTCCACAGTATGTGGCGTTCTGGTGTATTATATTATCCAGCTTGTGAAGACCGCAGTGAATGTACAGGTGAATCCTTCCGTGGATGATGTTCTAAAGCTATATACGGATGTGATTGATGGTATTATGAATAACAAGCAGTTGATTATGACCATAGTTATCTTTACACTCATTTTATTGGTCGTATATTATGTAAGACGAATGAAATTCGATTATGCTTTCGAGATCTCCATTGCTGCTGGTGCTTTAACCAGTGTACTTGGCTTCTTGGTCAGTGATATTATTATGGATAAATCGGAACAGATTCTGGCGATGATTTTCGGTACCATCGTGTCCGGTGCAATTGTGTATATAGTGCATTTCTTCAAATTAACTCTTGACTATTCCGGAGTTGAGCATGCGCAGTTTGAGGATGATGTCTATTATTATTATGTGAAGGCAGTACCGAAGGTTACAATCACTACACCGCAGATGAAGGTGAAGCATATTAATGTGAAGAATGGCTCACAAGGCATAGCAAAAGCAGGGTATCGTAACCATGATGTGGATGAAGAAGAATATGACGAGGATGAAGATGCTTATTCTGACAACGATAATGTAGAGGACTTCGATTATAACAATACTACAAAAGCAGATCGGAAGAATAGAATTGACGAGTAAGCATAGAAAACTTGCTTTCTATGTGAAAAAGTATTGTAGTAGGAGAGTAGGCATATGGAGACAATCAGAAGCTTAATTAGAGAATATTCTGTGTGGATTTCAATTCCAAAAATCAGCATCACAGACATTATTGAGATAATTATTCTAGCATTCCTGATATATAATGTCGTTAAATGGGTTAAGAATACTAGAGCCTGGACATTAGTAAAAGGTCTGGTTGTTATTATGGTTTTTTGGCTCGTGGCAGTATTCTTTGATCTGAATGTAGTGATTTGGATTATCAAAAATACAATTAACGTTGGAATTATCGCAATTGTTATTATATTTCAACCGGAGTTTCGTAAAGCATTGGAGCAGTTGGGACAGAAGAATCTGGTCAAGTCCTTCATTACCTTTGATGATAATAAGGATCGAAACGAGAAGTTTTCTGACCATACCTTAAATGAGATTGTCCGGGCAACCTTTGAACTTGCCAGAACTAAAACGGGTGCATTAATTGTAATGGAAGAAGAAACCCCGTTGAATGATTTTGAGAGTACAGGAATTTTTATTGATAGTTTGATCAGTAGCGAGCTGCTGATTAATATCTTTGAACATAACACACCACTTCATGACGGAGCGGTTATTCTTCGAGGCAATCGAATAGCAGCCGCAACCTGTTATCTTCCGCTCTCGGATAATATGCAGCTTAGTAAAGACTTAGGAACAAGACATAGAGCAGGAATTGGTATCAGCGAGGTGTCGGATAGCTTAACCATCATCGTCTCTGAGGAGACCGGTAAGGTATCAATTGCCAAAGGAGGAAAACTAATCCGTAATGTCGACGGTGATTATCTGAGAGCGAAGCTTCTTGATATACAGCACAAATCAGTAGAACCTAAGAAATTAAAATTATGGAAGGGAAGAATAAAGAATGAAAGAGAAGTTGACTAGAAATATCGGCTTAAAAATTCTGTCCATTATTCTTGCCGTCATTCTATGGCTTGTTATTACGAATGTGGATGATCCCATTACTCCTGCAAGCTTTACGAATATTCCAGTTAAGATTCTGAATGCAGATGCTATTGATGCTATCAATACCTATGATATGGTTTATGAGATATTGGAAGGTGCAACCATTGATTTTACCGTTGCGGCCAGGCGCTCGATCGCTGATAATCTTGCCGTTACTGATTTTGAGGTAACAGCGGATTTTGCTAAGCTATCGGATGTGAATGCAGTTACGATTGATATCAAATGTCCCAGATATGGTAATGATGTTACAGTGACAGATGGTTTGTATCAAGTCATGAAGATTAATCTTGAAGAACTAGTTAATAAGAACTTTAAAGTAACTGTGGTATCGAAGGGTGAGCCTGCGGAGGGTTATTTTGTCGGAGAGAAAACAGCCAGCACTATAATTACAGTAACTGGTCCTAAGAGCAAGATAGATCGGATCAAAGAGATTGTGGCAGAAGTAAATGTAGCCGGTGTTTCGGGGTTCTTCAGTAGTTATGAAAAATTGAAAGCCTTGGATGAAGAAGGAGAAGAGATTACGTCCAACCTCTCTTTTAGCCAGGGCTATGTATCCATCAATATTAATGTATATAAGAAAAAAGAAATCGATATTAAGATTAAGACAGTCGGCAGCCCAGCTGAGGGCTATGTCATTACGAATGTGGATTATGAACCAAAAAGCATAGAAGTGGCAGGCGATGATGATATACTGAAAGGCATTACTGAGTTAGTAATTGAAGAGGACATCAGTGGAGTCAAGGAGTATGTTCCAAAGGAGATTAACCTTCAGGAGCAATTAGGGGAAGGGTTGTTTCTGGTAGGAGATGATCAAATGGCAGTTCTTAATATTACGGTAGAGAAGGCTGAGACAAAGGAAATCACTATTTGGCCAGGAGATATTGAGGTAAGGAATATGCCGACTGACATGGAGCTTGCTTTTGTAACCACAACTCCTATTATACTCAAGGTGGTTGGTCCGGCTGATGAACTGAAAGAACTCAATAGGAATGCAATAAAGCCTTTTATAGATTTGAACGATTATACTTATGGCACCTATGCTGTCGCAATTCAAATTGAAACAGGAATATACTCCGATTTAACAGAAAGTCCGAATGTGAGTGTATATTTAACAAGTAAGGGACAGTAGTGACCAAAGATAGGAGGTATCACATGGTTAATACGAAATTAGTGATTGATATTCCGGCTGGATTACATCTGAGGCCTATCAGTGTGTTATGTAATAGAGCAATCGATTTTAAATGCACCGTCACCATTCGTCTCGGCGACAAGGCAGTAAATGCTAAAAGTGTGTTGGGTGTACTATCGGCCTGTGCAAAGCATGGGGATGAAATTGAGTTGATCTGTGATGGTCCTGATGAAGCAGAAGCCCTGAAGGTATTAGGAAACATGATAAAGTGTGGACTCGGGGATGAATTTATAAAAAAATAGTTGTAAAAGAATATCTGTAATGCTATAATTGAGGTCACTATCATGAAAGAAGCTTATTGCTGATCGATAGTGACTTTCTTTATAGAAAATGAGAGGCGGCTATATCACTTTCATTATAAACACATGACAAGTGAATTGATTTTTTGTAATAATGACATTTACTAAAATTTGAAATATATTCCAAACACCATGTAGCTAGCGAAATAATTACCGGATAGGGTTTTATCAGCTATCGAGTGGTGTACTCCTATCCCCATACTTCACCGAATTAAAGCATTAATCCGGTGTCTGTGCAATGGATTGGCCCACTAAATTGTTGTTCATTTAGGCGTTAGGTACATATAATATTGATAGATATTGATCATAGTAGGGTGAGTCTCTTCATAGGGCTAACACCCTATCAGTTTATATATAAGTGAATTATGCTGAGGTATTTCCATAAAATATAAGATAGAAAGGATTTGATGCAGTTGGGACTCGAGTAGACAATACCAAATTATTTATTATCAAATTATACAGCGTGATTTATCGACTCCGTGATTAGTATGATGCTTTTGAAAATAGTCGAAAATAATCATATTGATTAGGAGGATATTATTATGTTGAATTTTAAGAGATATCAGAAAAACCCCATAGTAGGATTACCTGACAGACAGTGGCCGGGAAAGCAAATCGAAAAAGCGCCTATTTGGTGTAGTGTGGATTTAAGAGATGGCAATCAGGCGTTAATCGAACCTATGGTTGTTGAAGAAAAGGTAGAATTCTTTCTGCTGTTGGTTAAGCTTGGCTTCAAGGAGATTGAGGTCGGATTTCCTTCCGCTTCCCAGATTGAGTTCGATTTTCTGAGACAATTGGTAGACCGTAGATTAATTCCGGAGGATGTTTCTATTCAAGTACTGGTACAGTGCAGAGAACATTTGCTGAAAAGAACCTTTGAGTCATTAGAAGGTGTGAAAAGAGCAATTGTGCATATCTATAATTCTACCTCTACGTTACAGAGAGATGTAGTGTTTCATATGTCCAAGGAAGAGATTAAACAGATTGCGATCGAAGGAACAAGGCTGGTAAAAGAATATGCCAAAAATTTTCCTGGGGAGATTGTATTAGAATATTCACCGGAAAGCTTTAGCGGAACCGAAGTAGATTATGCATTGGAGGTTTGTACTGCAGTGCAGGATGTTTGGGAGCCAACGCCGGAGAGAAGGATTATCTTTAATCTTCCTGCAACTGTTGAGATGAATACACCGAATGTTTATGCTGATCAGATTGAATGGATGAGTCGTCATTTTAAGAATCGTGATTCCATTATCTTAAGCGTTCATCCCCATAATGACCGTGGTACCGGAGTTGCAATCGCTGAACTTGCAATCCTTGCCGGAGCGGACAGAGTAGAAGGAACCTTGTTTGGTAATGGTGAGAGAACAGGAAATGTTGATATCTTAACCATGGCATATAACATGTTCTCACAAGGAATTAATCCTGTGCTGTCCATTGGTAATATTAATGAAATCATTGAAGCATATGAGCGTCTGTGTAAGATGAGAGTTCATGAGAGACATCCATATGCAGGCAAATTGGTATTTACCGCATTCTCCGGTTCCCATCAGGACGCAATTAATAAGGGTATTAAGGCAATGAAGGAGCGTAACAGTGCATATTGGGCTGTTCCTTATCTTCCGATTGATCCTTCGGACATTGGAAGGCAGTATGAGCCGATTGTACGAATCAATAGCCAGTCCGGTAAGGGTGGAGTAGCCTTTATTATGGAGAATTATTTCGGCTTCAAGCTGCCTAAGGGTATGCATAAAGAATTTGCTGATGTGATCCAGAAGTTATCCGAGACTCAGGGTGAGATTTCCCCGGATCAGATTATGAATGAATTTAAGATTTGCTATCTTGAGAAGAAGGAACCCTTACACTTTAAAAGATGCAAGATCGAAGATATTACAGATCGTGATGAATCCAGTACCAGTGCGGAAGTTACCTACACCAATAATGGAGTGGAGAAGTCCTTTGCCGCTACCGGTAATGGACCTATCGATGCAGTACAAAGAGGCTTGATGCAGGAGCTTGGTATCGAAATCAAGGTTCTTGACTATTCCGAGCATGCTCTTGGTGGTGGTGCCAATGCACAGGCTGCAGCGTATATCCAGATGCTTGATGTTAAGACCGGAAGAACAACGTTTGGAGTTGGTGTAAGTTCCAATATCACGAGAGCCTCCATCCGCGCAATCTTCAGTGCACTGAACCGTTTAGCGCTGATCTAAGAACTGATTATTATAACAGCATATAGACTTTGAGGAGGTGTTGTAAAACACCTCCATTTTTATGAGATATTATAGGGTGATGGTAAGTTGTAAGTAGTCAGTTATCAGCCATACTTCCGCTGCAAGGTTAATGATTAAGCCTAATTAATCTGTTTAATCTGTAACATATTTTGATTATGCTTCGTCTAACTTATTATCTGGATGATATTCTGGCGGAGGGCTTTCTTATGCGTATAAACTTTGGGACTTTTGAATTTCTATGATGAGGGCGTTAAAGAGTTAGCTTTTAGGCAAGAATATGATTAATTAGTAATATATGGAATCAAGGAAAAGGTGCTAAACTTGACTATCTTTCCTTAAAATGCTATAATTCCTTTGCTGTGGTTTCTGGAGGAAAAGTTGATTCCAAAATACATGGAGGACAAAAATTATGAAAACAAGTGTTATAATTCCGTACTACAGAGGAGAGTTATTTTTAAGAGACTGTCTGGACAGTCTCAAGGAGCAGACCGGTAGTGATATGGAAATTCTCCTGATCTGTGATCGTGCCCAGGAGAATGAGCTTGAATGTCTTTCGGACTATGATGAGTTATCGATTCAAGTGCATCACCTACAGAATAAAACCGGAGTAGCAGCTGCAAGAAATTTCGGACTTGAGAAGGCTACCGGGGATTATGTGTATTTTTTGGACAGTGATGATTATCTATACGGTAATACAATAGAAGATCTGGTTCTTACTGCGCAGGAGCGGGACTATGACATTGTGTATGGGAAGAAAAAACTAACTTGGTTTGGCAGAAATATATTTCTGACACGCAAGGAGGAACAGGATACCGGGGATGAAGAGGAAGAAAGTGATGCAAGTGCCTCGGATTCCGCAGAGTTAAGAGCAGAGAATGACATTGGTCATGATCGACCGGTAAAAGTGACTCATACTGATGAATCTGAGGATGATGGTGGTTCGGATGATTCAGCGATGGATCATGAAACTGATTCTGAGGAAACGTTGGATTATGATCAGCATGTGGTCCATGATACGGATCAATCAGAAATGAATCTGTCTGAGGAAGAATTGGCTAGTCTCATGGAACTACGCAAAAGACAGGCATATCGTATCTTAGTAGCCAAACGCAAGGGTGTACGTAACATATCGGTTCTCAATATATTATTTAAGAGAAGCTTTATTGAGGAACAAAAACTTCGCTTTCCGGAGAATTTAGTTTATCTGTCCGATGTGCCATTTCTTCTGGAGGCATTAGCGAAAGCGGGTAAATTATGCAAAGTACTATCAGCTAAGTATATTAAGAGAAAGCATAATGACGCAATTAATTTCCCATCTTTATCACAGGTTAAGGATCCGAACAGGTTTTATGAGTTTTTGGATACCTATTATGAGACTACACAGAGAATTCCACGGGATTCTGAATTAAGAAACCATTTTGACAAAAAATACATCACTTATTACACCAGAGCATATGCTCCAAAGTTAAAGAGAAGCAATAATCCCGCGTGGCGTGGAGAAAACTTCATCAGTATGAGTAACATAATAAGCCAAATGAATCCTGAGGTAATAAAAGCACTCCGGGGTTATAAAAAATATATCATCAAAGCTCTGATTAAGAAGGATCTAAAAGCATCTCGCAGAATTGTCGTTATTAATCTGGCCTATCTGAAGATGAAAAGTATCATTCATAGTAAGAAGGCGTTATATATGACAATCTATAACCATGTGTTCCTGAATAGCCCCTTACGAAAGGATACAATTTTGTTTGAAAGTTATTTTGGTAAGAGCTATTCTGATAATCCCAAATATATTTATGAATATCTGGCAGAGAATTGTGCTGACAGATATCGATGTATATGGGTCATCGATAATGCGAATACAAAGATACCGTATCAACATAAGAAAATCAAGAGATATTCCCTTGGGTATTACTATTATCTGGCACGAAGCAAGTATTTTGTATTTAATGGCAGACAGCCGGAATGGGCGATCAAGAGAGAGGAAAGTATCTTTTTACAGACCTGGCACGGTACCCCATTGAAGAAGCTGGTATTTGATATGGAGGACATCACTTCAGCTTCACCCAAATATAAGCAGCAGGTGTATAAGCAGTCCCGCGCTTGGGATTATTTAATTGCCCCGAATGCCTTCTGCAGTGAGACCTTTCGTAGATGCTTTATGTATGAAAACAAGCTGCTGGAAACGGGATATCCAAGAAATGATATTATGCATGCCCCTGATAAAGAAGAAATTGCTACAAGAATTCGCAGACAGTTAGGGATCCCCCAGGACAAGAAGACGATCCTCTATGCTCCGACCTGGAGAGATGATGAATTCTATGGCAAGGGACAATATAAATTTGAATTGCAGCTAGACCTTCAGTTGATGCTTAAGCATCTTGGCACCGAGTATGTAATTTTACTTCGTACTCATTATTTTATTGCTGATACGCTGGATGTGAGCTCTTTTCCTGAGTTTGCATATAATTTAAGTAACTATGATGACATTTCAGAGCTTTATCTGATCACGGATATCTTGATCACCGACTATTCCTCTGTATTCTTCGATTATGCGAATCTAAGAAGGCCGATGTTGTTTTTTACCTACGATCTTGAGAAATACAGAGACATCCTTCGAGGTTTCTATATTGATATTCAAAAAGAGGTGCCGGGACCACTGTTATATACGACAGAAGAGGTTATCGATGCTATTGGGAGGATTGATGAAGTATCTCGTGAATATAAACAAAGATATGATGAATTCTACCACAGATTTTGTGAATGGGAAGATGGACATGCAGCCGAAAAAGTGGTAAAATCAGTGTTTATGAAACAAAGAAAATAATAAAGAATCGTATGCTTGCATCAGGAACATGTCATTGCTTCTGATATTGATTTATAGTCTCAAAAAGGTAGCCTGGGAGGTTAAGAGTGAAAAACGTATGGATTAATTTTAATAAATACCGGTTTTTATTAGGGGAACTGGTTAAAAAGGACATAAAACTAAAATACCGCAGATCTTACCTAGGTATATTCTGGACGTTGTTAGAGCCGATTCTTACAACAGCTGTTTTAGCGTTTGTTTTTGGCTTTATCTTAGGAAAGGAAGATCCTCAATTTCCGGTTTACATCTTAACCGGTCGATTGATTTATACCTTCTTTGCTAACTCAACAAAGTCCGCGATGAAGTCCATCCGTAGTAATAGTGCCATGATTAAGAAGGTATATGTACCAAAGTATATCTATCCGTTTTCTACCGTATTAGCAAATTATGCTATCTTTTTGATCTCGTTGATTGTATTATTCTTAGCAGCAATCGTCTTTAGAGTAATGCCTACGATTTATCTGTTGCAAATTATAGTACCGATGTTTTTTGTCTTGGTTTTAGCCTTAGGTTTTGGTATGATACTGGCAACTATGGCTGTTTTCTT
>JAQZBA010000115.1 GCA_029239365.1 Herbinix sp.
ACCTATCATAAGGTGAATGACGAAGGAAAGTCCACGAATCCGTCCTTCCTGATTGGTAAACTGAAGCAACTCTTCTCTCTGATTAAGATCAGGGATGAGGAGGAAGGAGTAGAGGATGTAGAGCATATCCTGAGGGATGATGGCCTATCCTATCTGGCACAGGGGCTTCGTGGATATCATCAGAAGGAAACGACAAACCTGTGGAAGGAACTGTTCTTATATTATCGCTCACAGGAGGAGAAGGACCGGATTCTGCGTAAGCTGATACAGGGAGCCTTCTATGTGAATAAGGAGAGCGGTATCTCACGGGAAGCTGCAAGATTACTCTATGGTATGGAGCTTAAGGGAAGTGTTACTCGTTTAGAGCGATATGCAGGATGTGCTTTTGCACATTATATGAATTATGGCTTATCGCTGGAAGAACGTAAGGAATATAAGCTGGCGATCCCTGATATCGGTAATATCTTTCATAATGCCATCGATGATTTCTCCAAGAGACTGGATGGGGGAGAATATACCTGGCATACCATTCCGGATGAGATTCGTGAGGAATGGGCAGTGGAAAGTGTTCGTAAGGCAGTTGAAGATTATGAGAATTCCTTCCTACGAAGTTCAAAACGGAATGAATATCTGGTTACTAGGATGGAACGAATTACGATCCGAACACTGTGGGCGCTCTGTAACCAGATCAAGCAAGGAGCCTTCGAACCGGCTGGATATGAGATGCCCTTTTATCATATACCGGATATGGCACTGACCCTGCAGGGGAGAATAGACCGTCTTGATTTATATGAGGATGAAGATAAGGTCTATGTTCGAGTCATAGATTATAAATCAGGCAATACCTTCTTCGATATCGGAAGTGTATATTATGGATTACAGCAGCAGTTATCGGTATACCTGAGTGCGGCCATGGATTATCTGAGTAAGAGATACCCTGAGAAGGAGATTGTTCCGTCAGGAATCTTCTATTATCATATTGATGACCCGATTGTTGCGAAGTCGGATCAGGCAGAAGAGGAGATCTATAAGAGCCTACGTATGAATGGCTTGGTAAATGCAGACAGCAGGATAGTTGCTCTGATGGATGGTAAGCTGGAAGGTCCGGAAGGGACACTTCGAGCAAGTGCTAAATCTGAGATTATTCCGATTGAGACAAACAAGGAGGGCGGTCTTGCCAAGCGTTCTTCCGCGGCCAACAACACTCAGATGAAGGCGCTGATGGATTATGTGAACCATAAGCTGGTTGAGGATAGCAGGGAGATACTATCCGGAGATACAAGGCTTAATCCATATCGTACCGATAAAAAGGTTGCTTGTGAATACTGCGAGTATCGCTCTGCCTGTGGTTTTGATCAGAGGCTTCCCGGTCATGAGTATCGGAATCTGGCGAAGAAATCTCCGGAGGAGATAAAGGCTGAAATCTTTGGAGAGAATTAAAAGATTAATCTTAGTACGGGTGTCATAAGTCGGATAAATGAACAGAGGCGAAGATACGTGTATATATATACATCTGGACTCGCCTTACCCTCATGCGGAATAAGGCATCCGCAATCGGCCGGTCTTCGCCATCTGCATACATATACACGTATCTTCGCCATTATACTTTTTAGATGACTTATGACACCCAAACCATGCACAGTTATTATTTTTTAAATTTGTTAGACTTATGTCATTCGAACCAATCTTTGAGAAAGAAAGGTTATGATTTTTGGCGATGGGTAAAAGGATTGCTTCCATGAAATAATAACAAGCTAAGTGATTGCTTATGATTAGATATAGTAAGGAGAGAAGACGATGGGTTGGACGAAAGCACAGCAGAAGGTAATTGATACGAGAAATAAGAATATACTGGTTTCGGCAGCAGCAGGCTCCGGTAAGACGGCTGTATTAGTCGAGCGTATCATTACGATGGTTTCGGAGGGAGATAACAAAGTGGATATCGACCACCTCTTGGTGGTGACCTTTACCAATGCAGCAGCAGCGGAGATGCGAGAGCGTATTGGCAAAGCAATCGATAAGAAGCTTCAAGAGAAGCCGGACAATCTCCATCTTCAGAGACAGATCTCTTTGCTGCAAAGCGCGCAGATTACAACGATACATAGCTTCTGTCTGAATGTGATACGTAATTATTTTCATCGAATTGATCTGGATCCTTCCTTCAAGATAGCAGAGGAATCGGAGATCACCCTGATGAAATCTGATGTTATCTCTGATATCTTAGAGCGCTGGTATGAGGAGTCAAGAGAGGATTTTCACTCCTTTGTAGAAAGCTACTCTTATTCAAAATCGGATCTGCCAATTGAAGAGCTTATCCTCCAATTATTCAATTTCTCCATGAGCGACCCATGGCCAAAGAAATGGATTGAAAGGATGCGACAGAGATTTGCGATTCATTCAATCCAGGAGATGAATGAGACCTCCTGGATGAAGGAGCTGCTGGAATATGTGAAGGTTGTACTGGGTGATCTGTATCAAAAGAATACCCAGGCACTTGCTGTATGTCATGAAGCAGATGGCCCCACGGCCTATGAAGCAGCGCTGCTATCTGATCGAAGCATTCTTGAAATGCTACAGAAGGTAGAGAGCTATGAGGAATATTCACTGCTATTCCCAGGGATTGCGTATGAACGACTATCAAGTAAGAAGGAAGAAGGCGTTCAACCTTGGAAGAAGGAGAAAGTGAAGGAACTTCGTGAAGAGGTGAAGAAAGGATTAAAGGACCTGACAGGACAGTATTTCTTCCAATCTCCGGAGGAAATGCTTGCAGATCTTGAAGCTGTAGGTGAGATTATGCAGGTGCTCTTTGATCTGACTCTGGAATTCATGGATGAATTTGCGAAGAAGAAAGAAGAGAAGAATCTGATCGATTTCAATGATTTGGAACACTTTGCCTTAAAGCTTTTAGTAAAGGCAGACGAGGGTGAAGCACCTTCTCCGACAGAAGCAGCGTTGGAACTAAGTGAACAATTTGAAGAGATATTGATTGATGAATATCAGGATAGTAACATGGTTCAGGAGACGATTCTAAGAAGTATCTCTCGTGAGGATATGGGATCCCCGAATCGTTTCATGGTTGGTGATGTGAAGCAAAGCATCTATAAATTCCGTCTTGCGATGCCGGAGATCTTCATGGAGAAGTACGGCAGTTATTCCAGCGAGGAGCTTACGCCGGAGGGTGAGACAAATTATTATCAAAGAATTGATTTGGATAAGAACTTCCGTAGTAGAGATACAGTATTACAATATGTGAATCAAATCTTTGAACAGATTATGCAGAGCAGTGTTGGTGGAATCATCTATGATGAGGCTGCCTCCTTAAAATATGGAGAACTCTATGAGGAGACCTTACTCCCGTTGGCCTCCGAGGTATCCGGTGATGGGGATGAAGCTAGGAACCCAGAACTGAAAAAGGCAGAAATGGAGAACTTATTGTCGGAGGAGATTAAGTCTAGGATCGCCAGTGATGTAGAATTCTTATTAGTTACCGAAGAAGCGAAGGAGTTGGAAGAAGATACTATAGTAGAGGAACAAGCTTCTGCTGAGACAAAGGGCTCTGAGGATGATAAGGACGATGAAGCTATCTATACGAAGAAGGAACTGGAAGCCAGAGCAATCGCAAGGCGGATTCGGGAGCTGACCAATCCTGATACCGGTATGTTGGTCTTCGACCAGAAAGCAAAGGTCCATCGAACCGCTACGCTAAGAGACATAGTTATCCTGCTTCGTAGTATGACCGGGTGGTCCGAGGTATTTGTGAATACCTTGATGCAGGAAGGAATTCCGGCTTATGCGGATACCGGTACAGGATATTTCAGAACATTGGAGATCATGACCATCATAAACATGCTGCGGATCATCGATAATCCGAGACAGGACATTCCTCTGGTCGGGGTATTGTATTCACCTATCGTGGGATTGACGACAACAGAGCTTGCACTGATTCGGGCTTCTAGCCGCAATGTTAGTATGTATTCTGCATTGCTAACTTTTGCAGGACGAGTCGAGGACCAAGGCGAGGCAGTTTCTATGCATGAGATTGAAGAGAAGTTGATCGATCAGCAGAAGGTTAAGATAAACCATTTCTTAAATCAATTAGGTTATTATCGTTCTCTTATCAATCATAAACCAATTCATGAAATAATCCAATTAATATTGGATGAGACCGGATATTATCACTATGCCAGTGCTATGCCCGGAGGGGAGCAGAGGCAAGCTAATATTGATATGCTAGTTGCACAGGCAGTACGTTTTGAAAAGGGCAGTTATAGCGGATTGTTCCACTTTATTCGTTATATCGAGAAGCTTCATAAGTATGAGGTTGACTTTGGTGAGGCTGCTACCTCCGGCGAGCATGATAATACGGTTCGGATTATGAGTATCCATAAGAGTAAAGGGCTGGAGTTCCCGATTGTCATTGTAGCAGGTATGAGTAAACAATTTAATACTCAGGATCTTCGTAGCAGTGTCGTGCTTCACAGTGAACTGGGTGTTGGTCCGGAATATATCAATAGTAAGCTAAGAACTAAGGTTCCAACCTTGTTGAAGAAGGTGATTCAGAAAAAGGTGCAGGTGGAGAATCTGGGAGAAGAATTGCGAGTATTATATGTGGCAATGACCAGAGCAAAAGAGAAGTTAATTCTATCCGGCTATCTGAAAGCCAAGGATCTGATCAAGGGTAAGGAATTCTCTTTCTTTGAGCTGCTATCAGCTAAGAGCTATATGGACTGGGTACTACCTGCTATGGTGAATCGTATGGGAATACGTCCGACCCTGGAGGAAGATTCAATAGTATGGAATCATGGAAGTATGGTCATCACTGTCGTTCCAAAGACAGAGCTGTTACAGGTAGAGATTAGTAAACAGATTTTCTCTCAGAAGGATGAACAGGAGTTATTTGAGATAACTCCGGATAATACCTATGATTCGGAGCTCAAAGAGGAAATTAAATCAAGATTTAACTATGAATATACACATAGGAAAGAGGCTAATTTAAAGGTAAAGATGACAGTGTCTGAACTGAAGAAGCTAGGTCAATTCCAAGATGAGGAACAGAGCGTGAACCTTTATCCTCCTAAGCTAACAGAAGTTGATGTAACTTTATCTCAGCCAGAACTTACCTTGCCCACATTCCTACGTCATGAGGTAACTGCAATCACCGGCACGGATCGAGGTACCTTATATCATAAGGTGCTGGAATTGATTAACCTAACCAGGGTACGCAATAGAGAAGAGCTCTCACAAGAATTAGAGCTCCTAATCCGTGCAAATAGGCTAAACACCGAGGATATAAGAAAGTTAAATCAGGATTATATTTATAATCTCATATCAAGTGATGTTGCTAATCGTATGAGAACTGCTCAAAAAGTAAATAAACTATACAAAGAAAAGCAGTTTGTTATGGGGATTAAAGCATCGGAAGTTCTGAAGGATATGGATAGCGAGGAATTAATTCTAATCCAAGGTATTATCGACGTCTTCTTTGAAGAGGACGGGGAGTTGGTACTGCTTGATTACAAATCAGACCTCGTATCGGATGAGATGCAATTAGTCCGTCGATACAAGGTTCAACTACAATATTATAAGAGAGCTTTGGAGCAGATGCTGAATAAGAGAGTGAAGGAGATGATTCTATATTCACTCCCTCTGGGCAAAGAAATCCGAATAGATGAATAGAAGTTGGTTACACTCTAGTCAAGAAAGAAGCTGTTGCTATAAGGGATAGATTAAGCAGCAGAATAACTTGAATACGGAAGGAATATAATACTATATTTAGGTCGTATTCTCGATAATGCTTGATGGAAAGGGTGTCTATTATGAGTAAAAAACAGGTAGAGATAGATTTGGATAACATAAAGCCGGAGGAAAAGCTTAAGTATGAGATAGCGGAAGAGCTTGGGTATCTTGATAAGGTCATGACTACCGGGTGGAAGTCTCTCACTGCCAAGGAGTCAGGAAGAATCGGTGGATTAATCACGAAACGTAAAAATGAGCAGAAAAAAGTAATAAGTCAATAGGTTCAAAAACAGGATTGGGTGGAGGATGCTCAATCCTGTTTTTGCCGAATGAGATAGATTTTGGTACTAACTAATCCCATGGTCGGCATTTTATAATGTGTAGGTTATAAGGATAGATATTTGAGCAATATGAGTTATAATAGAAGGGTAGGATAATTTAATATTCTTTTAGAATGAGAGGGAAGTGAATGAATAAACCAAAGATGATTATATTTGATTATGGGCAGACCTTGATTTCGGAAGGTGTCTTCAATGGGGAAGCAGGAACTAGAGCGGTGCTGAAGCATGCTACTAAGAACCCCTATCAGATATCGGCAAAGGATCTAGAAGCTTTTGCTAAGACCCTGAATAAAGACATTGGTAGATATGATCCCGATGTTAGGAAGGCACCCTATATTGAGGTGCATAATCATATATTCCAGAATTACTTATATGAATATTATGATATTGAGATAGGCTTAAGCCCTCAGGAGTTGGAGAAAGTGTTTTGGGATAATGCGGCAGACAAGAAGCTGACCAAGAATATTGAGAAGCTTCTGATTTATTTGAAGGAGCAGAGGATTAGAACAGCAGTCATCAGTAATATATCCTTTAGTGGGAAAGCTTTGGAAGAGAGAATTCATACGATGCTTGGGGAGAATGAATTTGAGTTTATTCTAGCGACGAGTGAGTATGTGTTCCGTAAGCCCCATGGCCGGATATTTGAGCTGGCACTCAGAAAAGCAAAGCTTAGTCCAAATGATGTATGGTATTGTGGAGACAATGCATATTATGATGTATTAGGTTCTTCGAAGATGGGGATGTTTCCGGTGTGGTACCGGGGAGCTATGGAGGATCATAATAAACAGGTACCGGAAGTAGATTGCTTTACCTGTGATGATTGGGATGAGCTGATAGAATATATTGATAAGTTAGCATAACAGGTTATTTGTGATAATGGGGGATAATAATATGAAGTGTCCTTATTGTGGGGATGAGATGGCGAGTGGATGTATTACCGGTGATGGAAGGATGCCTTTTCAATGGTATCCTGATAGTGATATGCAAAAAGGATTTTGGGACAGAATAACTACAATGCATGAAGTTCTTGCGAAGGCAAGTATTATAACAAAAACGAAACTGAGAGGCTATCAATGTCTGGCCTGCAAAAAGATTATCATTGATATGGAGGAAACAGCTTCTGAGGTAGATAGGACCTGACAGGGAAAATAAAATAAGGCTGTTATAATCGGAATACTCCTTGGCAGAAGTATCCTTTTATAGCAGCCTATTTATAACATATTCAATATTCGGTTTAGCCCGATGGAGTTAGTTTCTTTTGTGTTATCCTCTAAGGTTAATATGATTCAACTTCAGATTATCAACTCCAAGGAAACCTTTAATTGCTACACAGATCCCGCCAAGTAAGATAGATGTATCTTGAAGTACAGATGGTACAATACGGATATAACTGTTCATTCGGCTGGTTAAGGCTGATTCGATCTTCTCAGTAATATGAGGGAAGAAAATCGTGAAGGAGCTATTTATGATTACAATGTCCGGGTTGTATGCATTCAGGATATTGTTTACACCGATGGACATGTATTTTACGAAATCATCCATAATCTTATAAGCATCAAGGTCTCCGGCTTCGTAAGCAACTCGGAACTGTTCGAAGCTCTGTTCCTCTGAATTCTTCATCTTAGTATACTCGTGTAATAGATTTCTTTCTGAGGCATATTGCTCAAAGCATCCCTTATTGCCACAAGGGCATTGTTTGCCATCAATCTCAATGATTGTATGACCGAACTCACCTGCTCTGCCATTATAACCGGCATACAGCTGATGATTTACGATAATTCCAAGACCGATACCCGAATGTACACTGATATTAGCGATATTCGCATAATCATATTGGAAGGTCTTTTCACCGATTACAGAGAGATTTGCTTCATTTTCCAGATATACCGGAGCATTAAAATGACTTTCCAAGCCTTCAGCAATATTAATTCCGGATAAATTATAATAGGGAGCAAAGGATACTTGGTTGTTAGCTATTACACCATGAATACCGAGTGTAATACCTACAAGATCATAAGGTGTATCCTTCGGAAGCTTCATAGACTCTATCAAATCAATTAAAACGTTGACAATATTACTTGTATTCTTCGGTGTTTTAATCTGCTTCAAACTGCAGTCTTCACCGATTAAATCTGATATCAATGCAGAAATGGTATCAACGCCGATATCGATACAGATAACAAAGCCTGCTTTCTTGTGAAGGCTTAATAATATCGGTTTTCTACCTAAATTCGTATCATCACTTCCGATTTCGATGACAAGCTTCTTGTTAATTAATTCCTGAACAATCGCGGATATGGTTGCCTTAGTAAGTCCCAGATGCTTTGCGATTGCGGCTCGTGAAATTGCTGTATTATTTATAATTGTCTCTAAAACCAGATTAGTGTTGATATCTCGTATGAGTTCTTTACTGCCTGTTACCATCACAGTCACCCTTCGTAATAAATTTAATTGATATAATGTTAACATATATTGTTTTTTTTGGAAAGAGAAATTATGATATTTGTTTAGTTATTTAACAAGAATTCCTAATACCAATATTATTTAAATGATGAATAAGGCAAAAGCCTCAGAGAAATCATATGAATAAAAAGCTTTGTTTCTTGGAATGAACTTGACATCATAGAAACAAGTTGATATAGTTATTTTGGACATTAGTTTATTCATCAAATCAATGACAAAAGACTTTATATAAAAGGAGATTATGCTATGTTATACGTTGGTGTAGATTTAGGAACTTCCTCCGTAAAGCTTCTTCTGATGGACGAAGCAGGAGACATTAAGAGTATCGTTACAAGAGAATATCCTCTCTATTTCCCCAAGCCCGGTTGGTCCGAACAGAATCCGGAGGACTGGTATACCGCTCTGGTAGACGGAATGAAGGAACTTACCAAGGACTGTGACATATCACAGGTGGATGGCATCAGCTTTAGTGGACAGATGCACGGAATGGTAATCTTAGATGAGAATGATAAGGTAATCCGTCCTGCTATTCTGTGGAATGATGGACGTACTCAGGAAGAATGTGATTACTTGAACAAAGAAATCGGAAGAGAGAAGATCTCCAGCTATACAGCTAACATGGCTTTGACCGGTTTTACCGCTCCGAAGTTATTATGGGTTAGAAAGCATGAGCCTGAGAACTTCGCTAAGATTAAGAAGGTAATGCTTCCGAAGGATTATATCGCATATATGCTTTCCGGCGTTCACTGTACCGATGTATCGGATGCTTCCGGTATGCTATTATTAGACGTTAAGAATAAGTGCTGGTCTAAGGAAATGCTCGACCTGTGTGGCTTAAAGGAAGAGCAGATGGCTAAGATTCATGAATCCTATCAGGTAGTAGGAACCATGACAGAGAAGGCAGCGGGCGAACTTGGTTTATCTACCAAGGTTAAGGTTGTTGCCGGCGGTGGCGATCAAGCAGTAGCAGCAGTTGGAACAGGTACCGTAGGCCAAGGCATGTGCAATGTTTCCTTAGGAACCTCCGGTGTGGTATTCATCTCCACGAAAGAATTTGCAGTAGATGACAACAATTCACTTCATGCATTTGCGCATGCAGACGGAAGATATCATTTCATGGGTGTTATGCTCTCCGCAGCTGCATCCAATAAGTGGTGGATGGATGAGATTATCGGAACCAAGGAATATGGCAAAGAGCAGCAGGGTATAACTAAGCTTGGCGAGAACAATGTATACTTCCTGCCTTATCTGATGGGTGAGAGAACACCTCATAATAATCCGAATGCAAGAGGAACCTTCATAGGTATGACCATGGATACCTCCCGTGCAGATATGACTCAGGCAGTGCTTGAGGGCGTTGCCTTCGCACTTCGTGATTCCTTCGAGATAGTGAAGTCCCTCGGTGTTGACATCAAACGTATCCGTATCAATGGCGGTGGTGCTAAGAGCCCTCTATGGTGTAAGATTATCGCTGATGTTCTCAATGTTAAGGTAGATAAGATTAACTCTGAAGAAGGTCCGGCATTTGGAGCAGCAATTCTTGCAGCAGTTGGCTGTGGTAAATACACTGATGTTGTAGAAGCTACCAGTAAGCTGATCAAGGTAATCGAGACTACCGAGCAGGATGAGAAGGAAGTCGAGCTTTACAATAAGAAATACCAAGTGTTCAAGGAACTCTATCCTACTCTGAAGAACATCTATGATAAGATGGCTTAAGGATTAGATCATATTAAAATTAGATAGTAATACAAAATAAAAATATAAGATAAGGCTGTTATAAAGCGGTCCGGTCATTCGGATTGCTTTATTACAGCCTTAATGTATGCGGTCAAGTTTATTACATCACATGTGATTGACAGGATAAGACTTTAATTACATTGCTTCAT
>JAQZBA010000116.1 GCA_029239365.1 Herbinix sp.
GTCCCAGGCATCAGTATTAGAAACGAAATTAGAGATCAACCATGAATACATGCTCGAATTGAATACTACCACAAGTCAGGTAATACAACTGGTGAAAAGGGGATTGGAAGACATAGAATTGCTTACCCGACTCACCGAAGACAATGATCTTGCAACCCGTAATACTTGCGATATGATGATGAAGATGAAACAGAGCTCAGAACAGATTAGTGAAGCGAGTAAGATAATCTCAGATATTGCAAAGCAAACCAATCTGATAGCCTTGAATGCCACCATTGAGGCGGCTAGAGCGGGAGATGCAGGCTTGGGCTTTGCAGTAGTAGCTAGAGAGATCCAAACTATGGCGGATCAATCGGCTGAGTCGACGAAATACATAGACGTTATTGTGAATGGGTTGCAACGAAGCATTGTACAGGTGGTGGAGAGTATGAATAGCATATTAATTTCTTCCAAAGATCAATATAAAAGCGTATCGGATACCAGTGCTCGATATCATAATATATCACAAGCAATGCTTAAGTCAGAGACAGCAGTTGGTAAACTTAATAGCTCTGAAAAGGAGATGGAGTCAGCGAATCATGAGATAAAGCTCATGCTGCAATCATTATCAGCAATCGCAGAACAAAATGCGGCTGGTACACAGCAGGCCGCCGGGGCGATGGAGGAACAATCCGCATCAGTCCAGGTACTGGCTGAGATATGTGAACATCTTTCAGGGTTATCGGAAGACCTAAGAACAACAATCTCACTATTTACAATCTGATATCCATAGAACAACTGCTGAACCCCAGGAACAAGAAAAGACAATATACTTCTCATCATGCAATGTGTGAGGGATGTATATTGTCTTTGTTTTATCTAAAACGCTTGCTCGAAAGCCATGATGGATACTAATTGATCAATTTATTTCGATGAAGTTCCTTCTCTCACCGGCATTTCGTTTGGTATATCCGGTGTTGCTATACTAGGGTGAGGGTTGGATACCTCTGAGCTGCTGCCATAGTCAATATCGCTTTCTGTAGTAACATTTTTTGAACCGGTGTCCTTATTAGGTGTAGCATTGCTATCATTACTATAATCCATAATATCAATCTCCTTAAATTAAGTTATTTTTATTAGTATGAGTAAAGGAATGGATAATATTCAGGATAAGATAGGAATGGATCATTCGGAAAGGTCTGTGGAACGATTCCATGAAACAATCGCTTGATTTAATAATTTGATATGATAAACTAGTAACTGTTATGGTTCGTTGTGTTATTCTGAATTGGTGAAGATGTGGAGTTGGTAAGTGATGAAGAATAGATTAAAGGTAGATATCTATGATAAATTTGTATGCATAGCTGATCGCTGCAGCTTTTCCTGTTGCGAAGGCTGGGACATCTTAGTGGATACCGATACCTATCAGAAGTGGGCGAACAGTGATGCTTCCTCTTATCTTTGTGATAATGTTCGTTCAAGGAGAGTGAAGAAGGATACCGGTTATTACATGAAGTTGGAGAGGGGTAAGCATTGCCCTTTCTTGCGAGAAGATAACCTCTGTAATATGGTTGTCACACAGGGAGAGGAATGTCTCCCTAAGACCTGTCGGGAGTTCCCAAGACTAATTCATAGGAAGGATGAGTGTACAGAGTATTCACTATCCTGTGCCTGCCCTGTGGTAATTGATCTTTTGAAAGAGAATGCCGGCTTACTTCAATTTACATACGAAGGTGATGAAGACAGAGGTAAAGGAGAAACTCTTTCGGGAAAGCTTCGTGATACTATGCTCTTCCTTTTACAACATCAGAGCTACACTCTCAGGGACCGTTTGCTCCTGATCTTTCAATTGTTGTTAACGGTGAGAGAATATGCTGATGAGGATCATACCGGGGATATGCTGACAGTCAAGTTAGCTAAGGTAATAGAAGATTATAAAGAGGAAGAAATCTGCTCAGAGATTATCAGTCTTTGGAGTAAGGTACCTTTTGATACGATGGATACTTTACTTGAGAGGAATGAACTTTTTCTGGATATTATCCAGAACTATAAGACAGAGAAAAGCTATCAGGGTAATCTGAAGGCGATAGATCAGTATACACAGAATTTAGAGGCAGAACAACTTCCTCCTAAGTTCGACCGGTTTGTAGATAAGATGAGAGACTATGAGCAATTACTTGTGAATTTTCTAGTAACAAAAGTTTTTGCTTATTGCATTCAGGAGGAACTGGAAGCTCTGATTATGTCTTATCAAATGATTGTAACAGAATATGTGATGGTATTACATGCAACGTATTTGCGACAACGGATAAGAGAAGATGCGGATAAGAAGAAGGAGATACAACGAGATAGCCAAGTGCTTTACCAAGAACTGAAGGAAGATATGGTTCTTTTCTCGAGAATAATAGGCTATAATATTGCCGGAATGAAGGAATTCTGGGAGGATAGCTTTGACGAACCGGTCTGGGAGATAGGTTATCTGCTCTTACTGCTATCTTAGTACCGGTTGGCATACTAGATTACTATTGAACATACAGAACATACGATATAGACAAGGAGATATTATAATGATCAACAGCGAGATTTTAGAAATTAGAAAACAAATGAAACATGAGAACTGTTCCATCACCAAAGTGAGTGGTTGCTATGTGGATGGAGAGAAGACTATTAAGACTAAGTTCACAGAGTCCTTTCTATGTTTACCGGAGGAAGAGACCTTCAAATATTTTGAGATATTTAAGAAAAGCTTATCAGGAACCATCGGTAAGAATTTAATCAATATGGATTTCCCTCTGGAGACTGAATTCAATGGAGGAACCCAAGAATTCTTACTGAAGCTTAGAGATAGTGAATTGAAGGATGAGACTTTACTGGAGGAGTTCTATGAGAAGATGATCCAGACCTATGATTATCCCGGCAATTATCTAATTCTGATCGTCTTTGCTGCTTATGATGTTCCGGGTAAGACGAATGATAGAATCAGGATGGAGGATGCCTCCGATGAAGTATACCGTTACATATTATGTTCTATATGTCCTGTGAACCTTTCAAAACCGGGACTAAGCTATCATGAGGAGTTGAATCAGATAGGAAAGCGTATTCAGGATTGGGTTGTTGGTATGCCTTATAATGGCTTCCTGTTCCCAGCTTTTAACGATCGTAGTGCGGACATACATAGCATATTGTTCTACTCGAAGGACTCGGAAGAACTTCATTCTGATTTTGTGAATCAACTTCTGGGCTGTGAGGTACCTATGTCTGCGGGAGACCAGAGAGAGACGTTCCAGACCTTAATCAAAGAGACACTTGGAACGGAATGTGAATATGAGATTGTTCGTAATATCCATGAGAAGCTCAATGACATCCTGGAAGAGCATAAGCTGAAGGAGATAGCGGAGCCTCTAACCTTAGATAGGAAAGAAGTTAAGAATATCTTTGTTGAAAGTGGTGTTGAAGAGGAGAAGCTTATCGAATTTGATAAAAATTATGAGAAGATGACCGGAGAGAATGCCACCTTGATGGCAGCAAATATGGTTAATACCCGAGTATTCGAGGTGAAGACACCCGATGTGGTTGTTAAGGTTAACCCGGAGCGAGTGGATCTGGTTCAGACCAAGCTGGTTGATGGCCGCAAATGTCTGGTGATCGAGATTACTGATCAAGTCGAGGTGAACGGTATTCTTGTTAAGCCTACCTTATGATTAATTAATATCGTTGTAATATGAATTATAAATCCCATTTTATCAAATGCTTGTCCATGTCAATGCAACCGTCCTCGTTAAATGCTACACCTTCCTTCTCCAGTAAGTCTCGTTGATTACCTGCTCCGAAGATACTGTCAGGCGATAATCTTCCTTGTTTGTTCACGACTCTGTGGCAGGGGAGGCTGCGGTTAGGCGGAGCATCATGCATTGCATATCCGACGATGCGGGAAGCCCGAGGATTGCCAAGCATGGATGCTATCATCCCATAAGTGATCACAGAACCTTCCGGAATTTGGCTTACAATATTATATACTTCCTCAAAAAACCCTTGTTTTGATTTACTCATGATTACGACCTCCGTAAGCTGTAAGAATATGAATAACCTTATCATAACGAATATACCGCAAGGAATGCTTTATTGCAAGCGCAGTGAGAGGTATCACAACTTAGCCAAGAAGATTTAGGATACCCTATCCATATAATTATAGTTCATGTTGAGTATGCTATGGAATACAGATTATATATTTACTTGAATAGGAGCAAGGATTATGAAAAAAGATGTTAAATTCTATATGAAATTATTTGCATCAACCTTTTATCTAAGTGCTTTTACCTTTGGCGGAGGTTATGTGATTATTTCTTTAATGAGAAAGAAATTCGTTGATCAATATAAATGGATCGAAGAAAATGAGATGCTGGATCTGACGGCGATTGCCCAATCTACGCCGGGACCGATCGCTGTTAATGCGTCAATTCTGGTGGGTTATCGTATGGCAGGAGTACCGGGAGCATTGTTGACTGTCATTGGAACGGTATTACCTCCTTTAATTATATTAAGTGTGATTTCCGTAGCCTACACTGCTTTCCGTGATAGTATTATGGTGGGTTATACCCTTCGTGGAATGCAGGCAGGGGTGGCTGCAGTAATCATCGATGTTGTTATTAATATGATATGGAATGTTACTAAGGAGAAGAAAGTATTTCCGATCATGTTAATGATAGCAGCTTTTATTGCAGTCTTTCTATTTGATATTAGTGTAATTATTATTATTCTGGTAAGCGGTCTATTAGGTGCGATTACGATCTATTCTTCCAAGAATAAGAAGGGAGAAACTACATGATATTACTTACATTATATTGGAGCTTCTTTCAAATAGGTTTATTTAGCATTGGCGGAGGCTACGCTGCTTTACCTTTAATTCAGAATCAGGTGGTTGATCTTCATGGATGGCTGACGATGACGGAATTTGCTGATGTGGTAACCTTGTCCCAGATGACACCGGGACCAATCGCAATCAATGCAGCTTCCTTTATCGGAATCAGGAGGGCAGGAATACCGGGAGCGATCATAGCTACTCTTGGATGCATTACACCTTCCATAGTGATATCATTACTATTGGCTTATGTGTACTATCGTTACAGAGGTCTTGCAACTTTTCAGGGTATCATGAAGGGGTTGCGACCTGCAGTGGTCTCGCTGATAACTTCAGCCGGTATATCCTTGGTTCTTCTTGCTTTCTGGAAAGGAGAAGCGGTGACTGCGGATCTGACTAAGATAGATTGGCTTTCGGTGGGAATCTTTACTCTAGCATTATTCATCCTTCGCAAATGGAAGGTGAGCCAGATTGCTATCATGGTAGGGGCAGGAATCCTTGGTCTTTGTATCTATCCTTTCTTATCTTAATAACAATAAATCAACTCTAAAATTAATATTAAACCTTAGGGGTGTCCGATACCGGATGGTATCGGACATTTTTATTCTCTTATAGGAAACTCTTTTCTCTGTCCGAACATCGGTAATCAACAAGCCTGATTACCGATCATAGTAGATTGACGCCTTACATAAAGGGATTTCATAAAGATATTTAATAAATATGTAACAATTATTTAAAGATTAGTACATGAATGATACCTTTAAATTTGAGTCATTATGACAGCCTGATGATGCACATTATTGCACCGAATTGATAAGTAAAAATAGCTTTAAATCCTTTATCTATGGTAGTTTCAGCTTGATTGCCTGAATGCAGGGATTGGAAGAGCATGGAACAAAATAATCAATTTTATGGAAGAAATAATCCTAATTTTCTCCAAAAACAAGGTAAGACTTGTGTCTAACACCAAAATCTAGTTGTTGAACCCCTATTGCCTATGTGTTACTCTAAGGGAGCAGCAGATAGACATCATCAAGGAGGTACAAAAAATGAACAAATTTATAATAACATCAGTATGTACACTAGGATTGACACTATTGGGCGCATTTGGTGGTTACCAAAATTCTTCGAATTTATCTAATGACCTGAATGCAGTAAATAATACTACGCAAGTAGAACAAAATATTACAAACTCAAATATCCAACAGAGTCTTCCAATGACAAATACCGCAGTGAAAGGCGCTGTGGCTGAAAATACAGATAGCAAAGAAGTAAAAACAATACAAACTTCTTCCAAGAAGAAAGCAGAAGTAAAAAAGAACAAGAAGAAAAATGCTAAGAAGAATAACAAGAAGAAAAATAAAAAGACAAATAACAAGAGTAAAAGCAACGTAAAGGCAGCAAATACTACAAAAAACCTTAATGTCGCTCCGGATATGACTTATAAGAATATTGACTTATCCAATTGTGATACAATAAAAGAGGTTGTAATTAAGCTTCAGAAGTGTGGATACAAGAATATTAATATAAATAATGTTGATGACATTAAATCACTGGATGATATTCTTGCCTATATTAAGAAGAATGGATCACAAACTACTCCAACAACCAAGCCCACTCCGACAACAAAGCCAACACCTACAACAAAGCCGGCACCTACCACTGCGCCGACACCTACCACAAAGCCGGCACCTACCACAAAACCCACTCCGACAACACAACCCAGTAACCCCTCAGATGTTAGCGGTTATGCTAATCAGGTACTTCAGCTAGTGAACCAGGAACGTGCGAAAGCAGGGTTATCAACATTGACTACAAACGCTACCTTAACATCAGCAGCAAACAAGCGTGCAAAAGAGACAGTACAGTCCTTCTCTCATACAAGACCGGACGGAAGTAGTTTCAGTACAGTTTTAAAGGAATTTAGCATATCCTATCGTGCAGCTGGCGAGAATATTGCTTACGGTCAGAAATCTCCTCAGGAGGTTGTAACCGGATGGATGAATTCTCCCGGTCATAGAGCTAATATCCTAAATTCTAATTTTGGTAAGATCGGTATCGGTGTATACAAGTCAAATGGTGTTATTTATTGGTCTCAGTTATTTACTAACTAATTGAGGGTGATAACCGATCCGATTATTATCCGATCAGATAGTAAAGTAGTATAAGAGCATAGTAATCAGAAGGGGCCTTTGCAAAATAGCTGAGTAAGCTATTGAGCAAAGGCTCCTTTTCTGATAGAAAGAATTGCGTTCTTTGCAAAATTGGCTTACTTCGGGAATGAAAATAATTCTATCATCGAAAGAATTGCTTAAAGATAGGATTGTGTGGATATAAACAATGAATTTAAAATATAATGTGAATAAGTAAAGGATACGAGGGTTAATCGTAGCAAAGGGTGAATTGTGTATGGAGGAAAGAATAATAGGATTATCGGAAGAATTATTGGAATATCGATATTTGACATACTATGATAAGACGAAAGAGAACAGGTATATCAATTATAAGCTGCAGCACAGTGAACTATCTTGGGAAGACATTATTACAAGAGTGGAGATTGGGCTGGATTATACATACTATTGTGAGGTGGAGTCGATTTCATTCCCTGATATCTTTTTTGTGTTGGTGAACAAGTATCGCCAGCTCTCAAGGGAATATATACCCGGAGACTTAGAAGTCATTGCACCGGAATATAATAGTTCAACACTTATGCTTCGTCATTCGGCAAGAATTGCTTTTGAAGAAATGTGTCAAGCTGCAGTGAGGGAAGGTTACATTCTAAAAGCGATCTCCACCTTCCGAAGCTTTCTATATCAGAATCAGGTCTATTATAAAAACTGGCTAGAGGAACAGCCACTAGAGCAATATCAGGCAGAACGAGACAGGGTATCTGCCCGTGCCGGACACAGTGAACACCAGACAGGTTTAGCGGTAGATATTAACGATTTGGAGCAGACCTTTGAATATACACCGGAAGGAATATGGCTCAGAGAGCATTGCTATGAATATGGATTTATTCTACGGTATCCGAAGGGAAAAGAAGATATCACGGGATACGATTATGAACCTTGGCATTTTCGCTATCTGGGTAAGGAAATGGCTTATCAGCTTCAGGATAGTGGGATGACTTATGATGAATATTATGTAAGAAATCTTAGAAATGCTGATTGACTAGAAGGTAACAAGGATAGAAACAAGGAAAGGTTGTTTGTTAGAACAACTCTTTCCTTATTTCCTGATAGTTGAATCGATTTTATCAATGTATCTTGTTCACATTATATTATAGCATTATTATAAAGTCGGTAATAGCCTTGAGGAAACATGCAAACCGGACATATCTCAGGAGCACATAGGCCACTCAGTATATTTCCACATTGCATACAAATCCATAAGCTTTCCGTCGGTTTACAGAATAATTCTCCTCGTATCATTTCATCATGCAGGGTTTGGAACCGCAGGTCATGATTTAATTCAATATTAGCGATTCCGTTGAACAAAGCTGCTATATCATTAAAACCTTCTTCACGGGCGACACGTGCATATTCCCTGTATAAGTTATTACCTAAATCTGACTCAAAAGTAAAGGAATTTACCAAATTCTGTTCCGTATTCGGCAGAATTCCATTGTTTAGGCGACGCAGCCAGATTCTGGCATGTTCTTTTTCGTTTCTGGCGGTCACTTCGTATATAGTAGCTATTTCAATATAGCCTTCCAACCTTGCCTGGTCTGCATATATTTCATAACGGGTATTCGCTATTGCCTCAATGTCATAAGCATTTAACATATTTTGATAGGTTCTGCTCTGTTGGAAATCCATAGACCCTCCTGGAAGACTTTTCAATACTATATAATATCATATGTCCTAAGGAAGCAATTATTCTCACAACATAGAATGTCAATCGATGCGATAATTAACCGCCATCTTGAATCATCAATCTACTTATACTAAGGTATCAAATGAATAAAGTAAAATATATATGGAAAAAAATTGTAAATTGTGATATAAATATATTCAAATACCTGAACAAAAAAAGGGAATTAATAAACCAGTATATAGTTAGAAAGGTAAGGTGATAAGATGCTAGAGTTGGTGGAAGCGAGGATACTGGCAGAGCAGATGAATCTATCAATTTGTGGTAAACGGATTAGTAAAGTAACGACCTTACATTCACCGCACAAATTTGCATTCTTTCATGGTGACCCACAAACATATGACGAGTTACTGCGTGGCAGACAGATCGGGAAAGCAGCACCGGTTGGGGGACAATTAAGACTGGAAATTGAGGATTTGATATTTGTATTCGGTGACGGGGTGGATTTAAGGTATCTGAATCAAGATGAGAAACGACCGTCAAAGCATCAACTCTTAATTGAATTCGAGGATGGCTCGGCGTTAAGTGGTTCTATTCAGATGTACGGTTTTCTATCGTGCGTTAATGAGAGTGATTTTGACAGTCCCTATTATCTTGTGGCGAAAAAGAAACCTTCCCCAATTACGGAGGAATTTGATATGAAGTATTTTCTGGATATCTTATCAGCGCCAGGAGCAGAGAAACTCAGTGCAAAAGCGGTTCTTGCAACAGAACAGAGAATTCCGGGCTTGGGTAATGGTGTGTTACAGGACATTCTCTATTATGCCAATCTACATCCAAAGAGAAAAGTAGCAACTTTTAGCGAGGAGGATAAGGACAGGCTATTCCATTCGATTAAGTCGACCCTTGCCCAAATGATAGAACTGGGTGGCAGGGATACAGAGAAGGATCTGTATGGAGTAGCGGGAAGATATGTTACAAGGGCAAGTAAGAATTCGGTAGGAAAACCTTGTTCGATCTGTGGACATCCCATTCTGAAGGAGGCCTATCTAGGTGGAAGTATCTATTATTGTGAGGGGTGTCAGGTTCTGGTGAAATAAGATGTGGATGAAGCTTTGTGTTATAGTAAGTACGAAGAAAGAAAGGCAACATAATATCCGTAATACACTGTCCGTCTTGACAGTATATGAGGATTTATGTTACCTTTCTTTCTTCGTATTGTTCCGTTGTTCATCAATAATATTGATTAATAAAGTTATATCTCCATCCTTGGTCTGGTTGGATCACAATCCGGCCTTCGTATCGTAGGAGTGTTTAGTGATAGCTGCCATAGATAATAACATTCTTCCCGTGACATGTGGTCGGCCATTAAGGGCGTAATTGTTCCGAGGACCTTATGGTCGGTAAGTTGGTCCCTCAGGGTGTCCAGGAATTCGGTGAAGCCTAGGAGGGCAGTAGCTGCTTGTTCACTTAACCTGGTTAGGGAAGGAAAGCTTTCAAGCTCAGCACGAAGATATCCATTCATGATCAATGCTTTTAGATACAGATCTTGAAATTGTAGTTTGAACCGATAGGCTAGATCAATCAGATATGCCTCCACAAAATCGAGTTCTGCTGCAATCGATGCAGCATGACCAACAGCATCGGAAAGCCATAACATATGGTAATGGAGGGGGTGTGGCTTGACCGGTAAGTTGTTCTGAAGGTTGCTCAAAATATGGAGATATTCCTCTAACTCATTCAGCATATCGTTATAGAAGGAAGGTGAAAGCGAC
>JAQZBA010000117.1 GCA_029239365.1 Herbinix sp.
GTCGAAGGATGATAAAATGCCAGATTATGATCCGCGCACGCCTTCTGCATCGCTTCTAATAAAGAGGAATTAGCAGCTACTCCACCCGCAATTGCTACTTGCTTCATCCCATAATCCTTTGCAGCAAGCATTGTCTTGGTTACCAGTACATCAATGACCGCCTCTTGAAAAGAAGCTGCAACATCTGCCCTATTTAACTCCTCATGCTTCATCTCGCAGGAATTGATATGGTTGAGAACCGCAGATTTTAAACCGCTGAAGCTAAAGTCATAGGGATATCCATCAATCATAGCTCTGGGAAATGAAATGGCTTTCTTATTCCCTTCCTTGGACAGCTTATCAATCTTAGGTCCACCCGGGTAGCCTAAGCCAATCGCTCTTGCTACCTTATCAAAGGCCTCTCCAGCCGCATCATCTCTTGTTCTTCCGATGATCTCATATACTCCGTATTCCTTCACGAGTACCAGATGAGTATGCCCACCGGATACAATCAGACATAGAAACGGAGGCTCCAGATCCTTATTCTCAATATAGTTCGCTGATACATGTCCTTCAATATGATGCACTCCAACCAAGGGTTTGCCTGTTGCAAAGCTGATCGCTTTTGCTTCTGCTACTCCAACCAAAAGAGCACCAACCAGTCCTGGTCCATACGTAACTCCAATTGCATCTATCTCCTGTAAGGTTGTTCTTGCTGTTGTCAGGGCTTCCTCTATCACCTGATTAATCTTCTCAATATGCTTTCTGGAAGCTATCTCAGGAACGACTCCTCCATAAAGCTTGTGTAATTCGATCTGAGAAAATATAATATTGGATAATACCTCTCTGCCATTCTTCACGACTGCTGCCGCAGTTTCATCGCAGGAGGTCTCAATTGCAAGTATTAAAACATCTTTTGTCATTCAATATCTCACTTTCTATAGCTTGACATACTTATTCTGATGTTGTCTCCGGTACTACCTGCCAGCCAAGGATCTTCCACTTCTTCCCCTCATCCTGACGCAGCATTACCCTCCAGACCTCAGTAAATTTGCCACTTTCTTGTATCGTGTAAGAAAGATGTACGATCGCATAATTTATTCCTTCAATCTCTTCCTGCTGATCCAAATCATCCTTCGTCAGATGGGAGGCTGTAATTCTACGGTTATCTTCCTTCCAGGAAGCAATGTCAGAATACAGGTTCGCAAGATAAATCTCCTCCGGATTCGCCGCAAGTAACTCTTCATCATATAATTTTCTAATCTGAAGAGATAGAGCTTCTGTCTCTTCGTCTGAGATATCATCATACAGATTCTTCATCATATTTCCGAAAAGTTTGACTACTTCTCGAGGAGTCTCCGGATAATTAAGTTCCAAATCCTTATTCAGAAGCTTCTGCACCTCTGTCATTTCTTCCACAGCAATATCATCCAAAGGCTTAATGCGGAAAGACCAATAAAAATAAAAAGACAAAATGGCCAATGCGATTATTAACATCGTTGTTACTGTAGCTGCTGTTCGGTTTTTTGCTTTTTTCATACCGCATCCTCCTTACGACCTCTGCTACTCATCCTGATCAAACTCCAACGTAACGCTTTTACGATCCTTACCTACCTTTGTATTCGCAAATATACTCTTAGCTTCCTCAAGATAATCCTCCGGTCTAGTCAAGGAAGGGCTATAATGGGTAAGCCATAACTCCAACACCTCTGCGGTCTTCGCCAGTCTTGCTGCTTCACGGAAGGTCATATGCTTATATTCCTTCGCTTTTGTATCTTTATCCTGTTCACCGTACATACCCTCGCAAATAAAAAGGTCTGATTCACGTGCATTATCCGATATTGTCTTCGTCGGTCTGGAATCTGTACAATAAGTAAGCTTGATTCCCCGCCTCTCCGGTCCGATTACTTGGTCAGGTGTGTATATGATATCCCCCTCTGTAATGGTCTCCCCCTTCTGAAGACGGTTCCAGTACTTTTGAGGCACCTTGTTCTCTAATGCGCGCTCGGTAAAAAATCTTCCACCGCGCTTAATATAGATGCTATATCCATAGCACATAACATTGTGCTTTACCTGGAATGCCTTAATCTGATAACCATTAAGATTAATTACCTCTTCCAGCTCTGTAAGCTCAATAAACTTCAATTGAAATGGCAGCTCCGGTGCAATGACACGAAGTGCATTCACAACTCGTTCCAAGCCCTTCGGTCCAATCAAGGTTACCGGTTCTGTTCGATCTGCATTACCCATGGATAACAGCAAGCCCGGCAGACCGCTGATATGGTCTCCATGATAGTGAGTAAAACATATTGTATCAATGGAGTGAAAGCTCCATCCCTTTTCTCTGATAGTAATCTGTGTTCCTTCACCGCAATCGATCAACAAACTGCTTCCATTATATCTCGTCATCAGCGCAGTCAACCATCTGCCGGGCAGTGGCATCATACCGCTGGTACCTAATAAACATACATCTAACATTCTTTTGCCTCTCTATTAACATTTTATCACAGTTTACACTTACCTTAAACCATATATACATGTATTTTAACAGTATCCACAATCTTTTGTCCAGATAATTGTTATTCTAAGGAAATGGATATCGCAATGATCATCTCTTACTATATATCGGCTTATTCTCCTCTTGTCAATAGAATAACGAAACAAAAAAGCTATGACTCCTGCTAACCTGCAGTTCGTCATAGCTTGCTCGTTCTTATTCCGGTCTAACCCCTTGCGTTTTTGCTATAGCATGTCCGGTTTATAATACCTCCAGTTTTTTGTGAACCTCAATAGGGATCATAAATTCAGAAATAATTCTATCGTAACATTCCTCACAAAGATTAAAATGGTGTACCTCCGTGTCTCTTTCAGAAAAGTATCCCCATTCTTTCGTAGCTTCAAATGCATCCTCCTTCAGGATTCCATTCTCTACCTTCAACACCTTACCGCAAGAATTGCAACAAATCGGTAGCTCACCAATCTTATTTATGATATTTGCTCTTTTCACAACTTTCCCCTCCTGATATGAAACATGCTTCGCTCTTAGGTCTATTATAATACGAGCCCGCTTGTTTTTACAGTGGGAATTACTGTATCGTATTCAGCCACATTATGACAGCATCCTCTTTGGGCTTAGAATAGAAGTCTTTTCTAATCCCGGTTCTTAGAAATCCCAGGGATTCATACAATTGAACCGCCGGCTCGTTGGAGATGCGAACCTCTAGGGTATAGGAGGTGATACCCCTTGCTACACCTTTTTCTATCAATGCTTTTAACATAGCCTCTCCGATATGCTGTCTGCGATATTCTTTTTTCACTGCTACATTAAAAATATCCCCTTCACCGACAATTCCCCAAAACCCACAGTAAGCGGCCACCTTATTATCAATTTCAACAACAAGATAATCATTCTTATCATCCAGCAGTGAATTTCGAAAATCCGCTTCACTCCAAGGATCAGAAAAGGTCTCATTTTCTATGGCACAGACCTGCTCCAAATCAGCCTCGGTCATTTTACGTATCTCCATTGCACCTACCTCCGATGACCTCTCTCCTCTCAGATAATAATACTTAGAAAGTCATCTCATCTCATATCTCAGATTATAATACTTATGAAGTCATCTCATAATCTTCTCATTTATATATTCTGTTCCAGTTTCTCTGCTCTTTCCCGCTCCGCCTGTGATACACGCAGGTAGACGGGTTCATGTCGTGAAGCTTCCTCGAAATGATTCTTCTTATATAATTCCATACCGAGAGCCCCGATTGCACCAGCTCTCTGCCTGCTCATATGAACCGGTGCAAAAGAAAAGGCTACTTTTAACTTCTGTTCAATCGCATCCCTATAGACAGGAGTTCCATCTCCCAGGAAGATGACATCCCGCCCCATTGCATTGATTTCCTCCAGTAGTTCTTCCACTTCCATTGCTGTCTGTTCCTTAACGATACTGAATTTCTCTCCCACAAACTCATATAATCCGGTATACACCTGATTCCTTCTCGCATCCATGATTGGGCAGATTAATTTATCTGTCCCATAGAAATTGTAAGCCAGGCCATCCAATGTTGGAACTGCCACAATCGGTTTTTGTAATGCGAGTCCAAGGCCCTTTGCTGTTGCACTTCCGATACGAAGTCCGGTAAAGGAGCCCGGTCCTGCTGCCACTGCAATGGCATCAATTTCTTCCATATTGATATCTACCATTTTCACGATCTCATTCAACATTGGAAGGAGAGTCTGTGAATGTGTCTTCTTATAATTAACGGTGTATTCCGCTAGCATTGCCTCTTCTGTCACGATTGCAACCGAGGCTACTAAGCCTGAACTGTCCAATGCTAATATTCTCATACAGTATATGTCTCCGCGTTCTGAGACATTTCCTCCCTTCGTTTATTCAACTATAATTTCACGGTAATCGAAGCCTTGATCCAAGTTCTTCTTTATTGTGATGGTTGTCCGTTTCTTTGGCAACAGCTCCTCTATCAGCTCTGCCCATTCAACCAGACAGACACCATCGCCATAAAAATAATCTTCATATCCTATCTCCTCCATCTCACTGGGATCAGCGATCCGGTATACATCAAAATGATAAAAGGGGAGTCTTCCCCCATCATATTCCTGAATTATTGTAAAAGTTGGGCTGCTCACAGCTTCCTCGATACCAAGCCCTTTCGCAAAGCCTTGGGTAAAGACTGTCTTACCGACTCCCAGATCGCCACTTAGACAGAACAGATCTCCTCTCTGTGCTGCAACGCCCATCCGGTATCCCAGCTGATAGGTCTCCTGTGTATCATAACTATCTATATTCATGTTAAACCTCCATACTAACCCTTATGTTGCCGCTTCATTAAATATATAAACCATGAATAAAAGGGCACTGAACCTCTAAATGCGAATTTCTTACTTCACTGAATTCACATTGCGAATATTAAATCCTCTCGTTCTAAACGGCATCATTATAGCAGATATGCAACAAAAAAGATAGAGTTTAATTCAAGGATCCTGTCATGAGCATATGTTGCATCGGTTCCTTCAGATCCATTGACGAAAGCTAGAAATTTGATATGATTAAGCTAACGACTAACTTTTCATAAACTTTCATACTACATTAGCAATTGAAGTCAAGAAATATATTATAATTTAAGTTATCCTCTTATTATAGGTGGTAAACAAGTGCAGGAATGAGGGAAAACATGAATAGTGCTGAAACATATAAAGTTGTACAGGATTTGCAGGAATATATGGAACAATATCTATACAAAAGTATTACCTTAAAGGAATTGGCTACTTGGGTAGGGTATTCCCCCTGGCATATGTCCAGAATCTTTAAGGAAGTGACGGGGAAGACCCCCTTTGATTATCTTCGGGCATTGCGTCTTACAAAGGCAGCGCTGCTACTTCGTGATAAAGAAACCAAAATCATTGATGTTGCACTAGATTTTGTGTTCGATTCGCACGAAGGATTTACAAGAGCTTTCTCGAAGGAATTCGGTGTATCCCCACATAAGTATAGTAAAACCACCCCGCCAATCCAGTTGTTTCTGCCCTCGAAAGTATATAACACCTATAAGATGCTTCATAAGGAGGAAAGAATTATGAGAGATGAGAATAAAACGAAATCCGTATTCGTGCAGGTAATTGAACGTCCTGCCAGAAAAGTACTATTAAAAAGAGGCTTCAAGGCTGAGGATTACTGGGCATATTGTGAAGAAGTAGGCTGCGATATCTGGGCTGTACTCTCAAGTGTGAAGGAAGCACTCTATGAGCCAATCGGTATGTGGCTTCCAAAGCATCTGATTAGGCCCGGGACTTCTCTCTATGTACAAGGAGTGGAAGTACCGCTGACCTATGCGAATACGATCCCCGAAGGTTATGAGCTGCTTGAATTACCCCCCTGCTCCATGATGGTGTTCCAGGGTGAGCCCTATGAGGATGAAATCTTTAGCGAAGCTATTGGAGAGGTATGGGAGCACATCAATCGCTTCCATCCACAAACCTATGGTTACGAATGGGATTCGGAGGCAGCTCCCCGCTTCCAACTAGCACCCATGGGCTACCGGGGCTATATTGAGGCGAGACCCGTGAAGAAAGTTATCAAATAATCCTACAATCATTAGCTATGCAAGATGGAAGTCAGTAAAGATACCTATGAGTCATATTTAAACCAGCTTTGTTAGCTTTCAATAATCATAACGATAAAAATGGATAGAGCTTTGAACTCTATCCATTTTATCGTTTATAACAGAAGCATCGGCTTACTAATTCATCGAATTACAACCGTATTCTGCTTTATCTAATTTCATTTATTGAATGCTCTTAATGCTTGTGATTATTATTGTAATATCTTTCCTTTTAGGAAACGGTAGGTGTAATATCCGATGATTGATATATAAATTCCCTTTACGATATTAAAGGGGGTTATACCGATGATAACTAAGCTTGCTAAATCCTTTACTGCAGATACGTTAGCAGAAGCAATGCCTACGATTACATCCATACCACCAAAAAGCTTTGCGTACAAGGGCAAGGTGACAAAGTAATTCAATAGCGCACCTGTGATCGACATCGCTACGGTTCCTACTACAAAAATGAATATCATATAGAGACCATTCCAAGTCTTATCGCTGCTTGTGATTCCATTGCCATTCGCAGTTGCTGTCTGGAGCTTCTTCGCCTTACGAAGCTTATATAATATACCAACGGGAATAATGTATGCGCTACTAATAATAAAATTAGCCAACTCTCCAACCATACCAGTACTGGAGGCAGTCAAGGCTTTAATCAGGTTCTTCACAAGCTCAACAATTACTCCGGCAAAGGGTCCATAGGTTAACGCTGCAATCACGGCCGGGATATCACTGAATTCAAATTCCAAGAAGCCAAGATACTTAACCGGAAGATGAAGTAGCATCAGCACATAGGCTAATGCGGATAATAGGCTGACGGTCACCATTTGTTTTGTAGAAAATAGACTTTTTTGATTTGTTACTGCATTTGTTCTCATATTTTTCTCTCCTTTTTAATTGAAAGGAAAAATTCTGGGTGAAGTAAAACATAAGCCAATTCATCTAGCGCCGATCTCGGTGAGCATACGCGAACATCAACAAAATGTGCGAGTGTGTACCCATATCGGAGCGTTTTTATCGTATAGGAAGAATTTTCTTATACAATAAAAAAATAGCCCTGATTTTAAACATGTTAAAATCAGGGCGAATCATCAGCATTATATTCTGCTTTTCTTCTCACATCCAGACTGTACTGTCGGTTTTGGAATTTCACCAAATCAATCATAGATAATTAAGTTACATCATCTACAAGTCGCGGACTTTACCGCCGGTCGGGAATTTCACCCTGCCCCGAAGAATTAACCTTTATTCTTTTTACAGCTTCATCATACAACAGGATATCTATATTGTCAATATACAGTCTAAGGAATTTTTTAGTACGGTCTAAGAACTAAGCCACATTCTAAGTACTGTTTTTAATAATATTACAGGTTACCTAACAGCTTATCCTTCCCTACCCCTGCCGCTTCTCGAACATAATAATGGAGAATCATAAGCCGATCCGTAGGCGCGATCAATGTATACACCTTCACAATTCCCTGCTTCTTCGCAAGTCTGGTGGAACGATAGATGTGAAAATTATTGGTAACAATTACAACTGTGGAATTCTCCCTTAGAAGTTTCTTGCTAAATATCATGTTCTCTATCGTGTTATTCGACTGATCTTCTGTCAATATTCTACTACTACTTATTCCCTGATCGATTAGGTATGCTTTCATGGCTGCTGCCTCTGATATTAATCCCTCAGCACCCCTACCTCCGGTGACAACTACTTCGGTGTACGGATTTTCGTTAAGATATGAAATCGCTGTATCCAATCGATTCTTCAGATTCTTTGTCACTTGATTTCCATTAATCTGAGAACCTAGCACCAACAGATAATCCATATTCTTACCCGCCTTATGGTGAGTGCCAAACAGTAACATGCCTTCTATTGTTAGAAACGCTAGAATTACCAGTACGATCAATCCACAGAGCAGAGTTAAGAGCCATCCGGGAATCAGAATATGTTTATAAAGTATAAAACGCAATATCATACAGGCACCAAGACAGCCAGTCCCTCCAACACACCAGATCCATGCAAAGTTGACACCAATTCCTGCATACAGAATGATTACAATATAGTATCCTATACAAAAGATGCCCAATAACAGAGCACACCAAAACAGTAGTTCCAAAATAACATCACCTCTCAATCCAGTGTATTCCTTAATGAATATTAGCCCGGTAAATATCCATTGACAGCTCCGCGTCAAAAGTCAAACTCAAAGTACGAAAATAAATATTTGTACATGGTTAGGGTGTCATAGCCTTTTGCCATTCGATTCAAAAGGGAAGACGCCATCATCATTCAGGATAATGCAGTCTTCCCATAATAACAGTATTATGAAAGCTTCATGGATAATTGAATTCTCTTCTTCGCAACATCCACACCAATTACCTTAACATCGACAATATCTCCGACGCTTACAACATCCAAGGGATGTTTTACAAACTTCTTATCTGACAGCTGGGAGATATGAACCAGTCCGTCCTGATGAACACCGATATCTACAAAAGCGCCAAAGTCGATTACATTACGAACCGTCCCTTTTAAAATCATACCTTCTGCCAGGTCTTTGATCTCAAGTATGTCAGTACGTAGAATTGGCTTAGGCATCTCATCTCTGGGATCTCTGCCCGGTTTCTCAAGTTCCTTAATAATATCAGTCAGAGTAATCTCACCAACACCTAGTTCCTCTGCAAGCTTATGCTTGTCCTTGATCTTCTTCCCAATGGTGATAATATCCTCGGATTGGTCCGCATTCTGACCCTGTATATTCTGCGGTGCTGCCTCCTGCGTAGGAATTCCACCCTTTCCTACCGCTGCAGCCAAGGCTTTACCGAAGGCAGTCTCCTGCGTCTTGACTTGGATTGACTTCGGCTTTATCTCCTGCTTGGGTTCGACTTTCTTCACCGGTTCTACCGTTTTTTGTTTCATTACCTTTGATTGAATTTCCTTCACATCTTCAAGAGAGAGACCCAATTTGGTGAGTAATGCCTGAGTAGCCTCATAGGATTCCGGATGAACGCCTGTTGCGTCTAGTGGATTATCCCCATTTTGTATTCTCATGAAACCAGCACACTGCTCGAAGGCTTTCGGTCCAAGCTTTGCTACTTTAAGAAGCTCTGCGCGACTACGGAAACGCCCGTTTCCTTCCCGATATGCAACAATATTCTTAGCAATTACCTTGCTGATACCGGATACATGCTCAAGTAATGATACGGATGCTGTATTCAGATCCACGCCAACCTTATTCACACAGCCTTCTACTACACCGGAGAGTACCTCGCTTAACTTCTTCTGATTCATATCATGCTGATACTGACCTACCCCGATGGACTGCGGATCAATCTTAACCAACTCGGCCAAGGGATCCTGTAGTCTTCTTGCGATAGAGGCAGCACTTCTCTGTCCGACATCAAAATTAGGAAACTCTTCCGTTGCGAGCTTACTTGCAGAATATACAGAAGCACCGGCTTCATTTACAATAATATATTTTACAGGCTTATGAAGTTCCTTTAACAATTCCACAATGATCATCTCCGATTCTCTGGAAGCTGTACCGTTTCCAACGGAAATGAGTGTAATATTATACTTATCAATGAGCTTCTTAACGATCAGCTTAGCTTCCTCAACTTTGTTCTGCGGTGCAGTAGGGTAGATTACTATGGTATCAAGTACCTTACCGGTACTATCTACCACTGCTAACTTACAGCCCGTACGAAACGCCGGATCCCAACCGAGGATAACCTGTCCGGCAATGGGAGGCTGCATTAAAAGCTGTACCAGGTTCTTACCAAATACCTTAATGGCCCCGTCCTCCGCCTTCTCGGTTAGATCACTTCTTATTTCACGCTCAATGGCAGGTGCTATCAGACGTTTATAGCAATCCTCGATTGTAGCAGTCAGAATATGATTTGTATTTGGATTGTCCTTAACAATAACTTTCTTCTCCAGATAGCGTATTATACGTTCCTCGGGTGCAGTAATCTTCACCGTAAGGATCTTCTCATTCTCACCACGGTTGATGGCAAGAACTCTGTGTCCCGCTAACTTGATTAAGCTTTCCTCAAAATTATAATACATCTCATAGACAGATTCCTGCTTCTGATTCTTAGCAGTAGCGGTTAGCGTACCTTCCTTCATAGTCACATCACGGATATAACTACGATGATCTGCTTCATCGGAGATTTCTTCGGCAATGATATCCATCGCTCCTGCAATTGCCTCCTCTACGGTACGGACCTCTTTCTCTTCCGACAGATATTGCTGTGCACGGGTCTCTACGGGTTCCGTTGTCTCCTGCGCTAAA
>JAQZBA010000118.1 GCA_029239365.1 Herbinix sp.
GCCATAATAACATTTTTACCATTCATCAGATAGGTTGTCTTATCTACATTCGGAAGCTGGAAGTAGGGTGAAGTCTTATCCGTGGTAGGGAACAGGTTATGCTCATGTCCACTTACCACTACATCAATCTCTTCTATCTTCGTTAAAGCGTAGGCTACATTCTTAAAATTCAGTTCAGGTTTCTCAGGTCCGATTCCTGTATGGGACAGGGCAATGATTACGTCCGCACCCATTTCCTTTAATTTCTTCGCCTGAACCTTAGCATTCTCAACCATATCTTCAGTCTTCAAGATTCCGGTATAGCTATGCGTCTTAGCGGTCAATATAGGTATGGTCTGGCCGATTATACCAATCTGAACCTCAACCTTATTACCTTCTGATGAAGTTAAGGTTCTGGTAATCAGCATATTTTCCAGAAAAGGATATTCTCCGGTCTTCGAATCTGTTACATTCGATACGACAGCAATATCCCGCAATCCGGAACCATTCAATTGACGTAGAATATATTCATAACCATAATCAAAATCATGATTGCCCAGGGTAATGGCGTCATAACCAATCTGGTCCATAGCCTTATAGATCGGCTGGATCACTTCCTGGTTCTCCGCAAATATGTACTCAGTTGTATAATCATAAAGTGTATCTCCGGCATCTAATGTTATAATCTCTTCTGCCGGAACCTCACTTTTGGTTTTCTTAATTAGGTCAAAAAGTCTTGCCAGACCTCCGTTATTATAATCTACTCCCTGCTCATAGTCCTTACTGTTAAGCTGTCCATGCAGATCCGTTGTGCCGATAATTCGTAGATCCACCGTTTCTTTTTGCGTAGCTGCCTGTGCTTTTGTCAGGTCAAACTCTCCTCTTGACATTAGGATACCAATGCATGCAGTAGCAGCCACAACACCGGTAAGCCATTTCATCCCTTTGCTCTGTCTCATTCTTCTCATGTTATCTCCTTACTTGTAAAAAGGAGCTTCTATATAAAATCGGGAGAAGTCCATCCTTCCCCATTACGTTTTCCTAGATTCGAATTAACCGGATGTAAGAAAACTTGATAAGGAATGATATTGTTCTCCCGATAAACAAGATGAATTGATAAATCAAATCACTTGTAATATATAAAAACTCATTTACTAAAATTAGTCACCATTGCCAGCGTTTCACATCCTAGTATTATTTTAGGAGGTTATTAAGTCAATTTAGTGGCAGATTTCTTACGAAATACTTACCATTTTGATAATCTGTGGTTCAATCAGTTCTAATAGCCGTGCCATCTGATCCGTCAGATACAGATATCCCATGAGGGCTTCTAATCCTGTAGCTGTACGATATTCAACGATACCTGCGTTTTTAGCTGAGGTAAAGGACTTCGCATTTCGTCCTCTTTTATATATAGTAATCTCATCCTCGGTGAGTCGATCCTTAATCGTATGATACAGTTCTGCCTGAGCCGTTGCTTGTACCAGCATAGAGCAACGCTTATGAAGTTTATTCACCGGCGCATTACCACTTTCAACAACACAGGTCCTAATAATAAGATCAAAGATTGAATCTCCTATAAACGCCAAGGTCAAGGGGGAATAGGTCTTAATGTCTGTCTCCGGAAGCTTTAGGGTACTCTTTATCACCCCTGCGATCTTAATCTCTGGCATTGCTTTCGTTAACTCCTCTTCCATCTAACTCCCTCTCTGGTATCCTCTAAGATAATACCCTTCTCCAATAAGAGATTTCTGATTTCATCCGATCTTGCAAAATTCTTATTCTTTCGAGCGGACTGACGTTCTTCAATCAGCTTTTCGATATCTTCGGCAAGCAACTCCTCATCCTTCTGAGTAATGATTCCAAGGATATCACACAACTTCGCGATCAGGTCATAGATTGTCTGAACCGAGGTTTTACTACTGTCACTATTCAAATTTGTATTCGCCAGCTTCACTAATTCAAAGATTGCAGCAATTGCATCGGAAGAATTGAAATCATCATCCAAAGCTGCCTTATATTTATCCTGTAAGCTTTTTGCTTCCACCAGCAATTGCTTCTCCTGCTCTGACATCTCTCTGTCTTCTAAGGAATTGCCGGATAATAGGAACTCTAACTGACCGATTGCTGTGAGAATTCTGGTCAAGGAATTCTTCGCTGCTTCCATCAGCTCCTTACTAAAATTCAAAGGACTGCGGTAATGAGAGTTCAACATGAAGAAACGCACTACCTGTGGATCGTACTGATCGCAAATCTCTCGAACTGTGAAGAAGTTACCCTCTGACTTTGACATTTTCTTATTGTCAATATTTAAGAACGCATTATGCATCCAGTACCTTGCAAATTCCTTCTCATTGCAGGCTTCACTTTGAGCGATTTCATTTTCATGATGGGGGAAAACCAGGTCCTCACCACCGGCATGGATATCAATCTGCTCGCCAAGATATTTTCGGCTCATTACCGAACATTCGATATGCCAGCCCGGTCTTCCGTCGCTCCAGGGAGATGCCCAGGAGGGCTCACCCTCCTTCTTGGGCTTCCAGAGCACGAAATCCATAGGATCTTCCTTCTCATCACTTACCGCAATTCTAGCACCTGCTTCAAGATCATCAATTTTCTTCTTGGAGAGCTTCCCGTATTCCGCAAAGCTTCGGGTCTTAAAGTAAACGGTACCATTCTTCTCATAAGCATGACCTTTCTTAATCAGGTCACTGATCATCTCAATCATGCCATCAATCTCCTCAGTTGCCTTCGGATGCACCGTAGCTTCTCTGACATTCAGAGCATCCATATCGGTACGAAATTCCCTAATATATCGCTCAGAAATCTCAGTAGCGGATACCCCCTCATCATTTGCCTTTTTGATAATCTTATCATCAACATCAGTGAAATTAGTTACGAAGTTCACTTGATAGCCCAGGTATTCCAAATACCTGCGGAAGGAATCAAAGACGATGACCGGTCTTGCATTTCCGATATGAATGAAGTTATAAACGGTTGGTCCGCAGACATACATACGCACCTTTCCTTCTTCCAAAGGAACAAATTCTTCTTTTTTCTGAGTTAATGTATTATAGATTTTCATGTATCTTCCTCCATGTTCATACTATCTAATATGCTGTTGTAAGGCAGCAGCATTATATATCTTGATTCGGAGGTCATCCCCCCTGTACCTCTGATTCCTAACATGACCCTGTCTTCTTATGTGGTCCTTAGGATCAATGATGAAGTAGCTGTTCGTTCTCTTCCTGCTTCGATAATTGCTTACCTTCCACCGACTTAGTCTCATCGATTTTGCTCTCCAGCTGATCCATCTTACTATATAGCCTCTTAATCTCAGTTCTCAGACAGATATTCTCGTTCTGCAGACAGGCAATCTCCTTCTTCACCGGATCGGGCAGATGAACCTGATCCATGTCTTCTCTGGGAACACGAATATCATTCATCTTAACCACTCTTCCGGGGACGCCGACTACGGTAGAGTTCGGAGGTACTTCCGATAACACAACAGAACCTGCTCCGATCTTAGAGTTTTCACCGATCGTAAAGGATCCAAGTATCTTAGCACCCGCACTAATCATAACATTATTGCCTATGGTAGGATGACGTTTTCCATGCTCCTTACCGGTACCTCCAAGGGTTACTCCCTGATACAGAGTAACATTATCTCCTACGATCGCTGTCTCACCGATTACCACTCCATGACCATGATCGATAAATAATCCCTTACCAATGGTAGCACCCGGATGTATCTCAATTCCTGTTTTTCTTACGGTCCTCTGTGAATACCATCTGGCTATAAAGTAATGCTCTCTCAAATAAAGATAATGTGCAATCCGATATCTTATTATTGCACGAAAGCTTGGATAGAGAAATACCTCAAAAGGTGTCTTAATTGCAGGATCTCTTTCTTTAATTGTCTGCATTTCATCCTTAATATATTTAATTACTCCCATAAATACATCCCCTTTTTTATATATACTTAATAATCAAGTCATTTTTCATATCTTCGGGTATTCCTTCGCAAGCTTTCGTATATCTGGTATCCTCGGAACACATAAAAAACACCGCCTCTAATGATAGAGGCGGTGAAATACGCGGTTCCACTCTATTTGTAAGTCCTACACAGAATACAGACCTACATCTTTGTACAGATAACGGTTGTTTCCGTGCCCGGCTAAGCATTTGCCTCACCGAACCAGCTCCCGGATGCACTTCCCTCATAGTTTCGTCAAGAATGCTTTCAGCCGGTGGCATTCCTTCTCTGATACTACATTATGAGCTACTTTTCCGTTCATCGCTTTTCATGTTATATATTGCATATTGTATGCATTCTTGAATTATTTGTCAACACTTTTTATCAATTGTGCTTCGGACATCCACCACAGCCACCGCAGTCGCGATCTACAGCTTTCGGTGTCGCATCAAACTCATAATTATGAATACTCTCCAGTAGGCAGACAGCATTGGCAGCAATTCCAAGTCCTTCACCGGTAAATCCGAGTCCTTCCTCAGTCGTAGCCTTAACATTGATACGTTCCTCTTCCACTCCAAGAGCCTCGGCAATATTCTTAACCATAGCAGGTAGATATGCTGCCAGCTTGGGCTTCTGCGCAATGATGGTTGCATCAATATTCTCGATCAGATACAGCTTATCCTCCAGAAGCTTTCTTACATGCTTCAGCAATTCTATGCTTGAAATACCACGATACGCTTCCTCGGTGTCCGGAAAATGCTTACCGATATCACCTAGCGCAGCCGCGCCTAATAGTGCATCCATGATGGCATGAAGTAAAACATCCGCATCGGAATGTCCAAGCAATCCCTTCTCATAAGGAATCTTCACTCCACCCAGTATTAAATCTCTATCGTCAACTAATTTATGAACGTCATAGCCTGTACCTATTCTCATGTAGTTATAAATCCTCCTATCCTATGTCAAGCCCAACCGGAAAATACACGATTTGCGGGCTGTACTTCTAACTTATTTCGGTTACAAAGGTATTATACATGATTTCCGGCTCTTTATCCAGTTCAAGTTTCTCCGAGAGCTCACAGCTTGTTACTTAATCATACTTCAGTCAGAAATGTAGCAGAATGAGTTCGATCAATGAAATATCACAAGGTTAAAGCTCTGCTCTCGCCGGAAAATTAATCTGTTCCAGATATAAGTTCTGAAACTCAGCTTCGTTGGAGAGATGAACCTCCTCTGCACTGCCAATAATATAATCCAGTCGTTCAGCAAAGTTAGTATCCATACTAAATCGCACAGCCCCTGCTAAGGAGCTGTTACCAATGGTGAAAACCTTATTCTTAAGTTCACCCGGCAATAAGCCGATTGCTATCGCTTTATCAATATCAAGAACAAAGCCGAAGCCTCCGGCTAGATATACCTTGCTTAATTGGTGGTAAGATATGCCGTATCGTCTCATGACTAACTCGATTCCGGCACTGATTGCCGCCTTAGCAAGCTGTAGTTCCCGAATATCCTTCTGGGTAAAGATAACTCTAAGCTGATCCTCCTGAGATAGGGCATAACCCTTATGAAAAAACTCTTCCCTAAGTAAGCCAGTCTCATCCATTGCTCCGGTACGCAGGAGTTCGGCACACAGCTCCACAACTCCGGTCCCACAGATCCCAAGGGGTGCTTTATCTGCAATTGTCTTCAGATGAACCACGTCATCTTCTATCGTAACCTGACTGATCGCCCCTGGAACACTTCCGAGCCCACAGGAGATATTCCCTCCTTCAAAAGCAGGTCCTGCAGCAGTTGAAGTAACTAATATTTTGTCCTTATTACCGAGAGCAAGTTCTCCATTGGTTCCGAGGTCAATCAGTAAGCATATCTCATCTGCCAAATCAAAACCACAAATACCCAGACCTGCGACAATATCGCCACCAACAAAGGTCGAAATACCGGGTAGAACTGATATCGGAAGTGTCCGAAGCTTCTCACTCGCTGTAATCTCCCCTGAAGATAAGGTTCCACTTTGTTGTACCCTGCTATGATCTGCTTCAAATAATTCCTGGTAGGTTAAGTCAATTCTGTTCGAATTCACCGGAGTAAAGGGATAGCTTCCCAGTGTCTCACAGGGGTATCCCATCAGGAGATGAACCATGGTCGTATTACCTGCAATGGCGATATGACGAACCATGCTAGCTTCTATTTCTGCCTCACGGATCAGTTGAAGAATCCCTGTTCTTAAGCTGTCTCGAATGATATCTCTTAGTTTATCACCATTACCATCAACCGAAGCTTTCATTCTGGAGATCACATCTGCTCCGTATACTCTCTGCGGGTTCACACCGGAGTGGGTCGCAACGACTTCACCGGTTCTCCCTTCCACCAGTCGGTATGCAAGGGTTGTGGTCCCAAGGTCGATCCCAATATAATACCCACTACCATAACCTAAGGAAGAAGGATTGGAGGGTAACTCTCCACTACTTTCAGTTAATACCTTCATTGCAGCTTCCTCAAAGGTATTCAGGGCAATCGTGATGTTATCTCTAGGATAAGCCTTACAGGCCAATCGAAGCCCGCTTTTTAGCTCATCTTCCGATAACACCTTATAATCAGAAGTACTCATCTCAAGCTCGCCTTCCATGAGCTTCACCTTACATTTGCCGCAGGTTCCCCGACCGCCGCAATCGGAATGATAAGTAACACCCTGACGGATCATGGCTTCAAGAATGCTCTCCTGTTCAGAACATTCCACCATAAGTATATTTTGATTTTTCTTTACCATAATGTAATGTTTTATCTCCATCAGTTACTCACCTCATCCGGATTATTATTAAGTACCTTATAGGATGCAATTTCCTGTGAAATAAAAAAGTGTTGCAGTCTGCAACACATTCTAAGTAGCGAAGGACGGATTTGAACCGCCGACACCGCGGGTATGAACCGCGTGCTCTCGCCAGCTGAGCTACTTCGCCGTATTTAATTATATGGAGAAGCAAGCTTCTCCTCCCATGTATATTACATGAAAATGGGACCTATAGGGTTCGAACCTATGACCCTCTGCTTGTAAGGCAGATGCTCTCCCAGCTGAGCTAAGATCCCATTCGTAAATCACTTTTTTATTATATTCATTTGAGTGCTCTTTGTCAAGCGTACAATCTTTAAATTCATCTAATTTCATATAGAATTCGATCCAATTCACCGTTAGTAAATATAATGAGGTGGCTTATAATCACAAACCACCTCATCACCTTCGTTACTCCTCGTAAGGCTTCATAAATCTATGATTCTTCTTCCCTTTTTATAACTTTGTTAGGAGATGATTTGTTCCTTACTTTAGTAACCCTGACAGGTTATCCTGATACACAATATGCAGCTCATGCAACGCTCGGGTAATCGCCACATACAAAAGCTTTGCATCTTCATCCGTGGTATGATAGCTCTCTTCTTCCGGATTCCAGATGATTACCGAATCGAATTCCAGGCCCTTTGTCATATGAATTGGCAATACCATATTGCCACTAGAGAAGGTCATTTCCTCGATATCGTCCTCCAGATGCTCAATCGGTACGTATGGGCTCAGTAGCTTCTTCACCTTCAAGGTCTCTTCCACGGTTCTGCAGATAATCGCAATGGTATCATACCCATTGTCGCGAATACTTTTGATTAATTCAACTGTCTTTGCTACTAACCCGGATTCTCCCTCGGCTTTGATCAGCCCAACCTCTTTGCCATGACGGATAATTGGCTCAATATCATAGGTCTTGAAAGAGCATTTACTTAGAACCTTACTTGCATAGTCTGAGATCTCCACTGTATTACGGTAGCTCTTAGCCAATACATAGAAACGATCCTTCTCCGGATGGAATACCTCCTGCTTCAGTACCTCCCAGTCATTCATACCTGTATCGTAATAGATATTCTGCGATACATCACCCATGATGGTATAGGTGCAATTCTTAAAAAGCTGCTTAAATATCTGAAACAGCATGACACCAAAGTCCTGTGCCTCATCAATTACGATATGGCCCACATATTCATAATCCTTCGTCATCTTAATCCTGCGTTTAATATAATTCAACATTCCGAGGTCATAGATATCAAGGTGTTTACATTTAAGTTCCGTGAGGAGTAATTCAATCACTTCTCCCTCAGCCACCTTAATGCCCTGTTCTAGGTACTCACTCCGGCGCAGCTGCAGATCCTCCAAGAAACTGATATAGATCTCCATCAGATTGTATTTTTTACCCTTATTGCCAAAGTAATTCTTATATCGATTGACCTCAGAACGAAGCTTCTCTTTCCTCAGCTCTGCATCTTCTCCTAAGGATTTCACCTTGTAAGTCAGACGCTTATTCAGAAGATCGATTTTCTCTTGAAGTGGTAGCTCCTCAAAGAAGTCGAGGAAATATAAGATCTCATCTTTCGAGTATACCACCTTACGATCAAATCGAACCGAATCTGTTGTGATTGCTTCGATCTCATACTGCTTCATATATACGATCAGAGCTTTAATAAAATGGTTGGAGCCCTTAAAGCGCTTCAGCGTCGAAGCATCTTGGGTGGATACCTGTCTCTTCAGCTTAAGAAAGCTGTTCGTCAGTGTATATTTGCCTTTTTTATAATCAAAATCTTTATCCAGTAGAGAAATCAAAAATTCCTCCATCGTAATCTGATTTACATTATAAACATCCAGATTGGGCAACACACCGGTGATATAGTTGAGTAACATCTTATTACTGCCAATGATATAGAACTCATCCGGTCGGAATTTCTCCTTATAATTGTACAGAATATAGGAGATTCGATGCATCGCTACCGTTGTCTTACCGCTTCCGGCGACACCCTGCACGATGACATTATGCCAGGGGACATCGCGGATAATTTCATTCTGTTCCTTCTGAATGGTCGCAATGATTTCTCCCAACACAACCTCTTTGTTCTTACTCAGATACTTGGTAAGGAATTCATCGTTGGCTACCACATCGGAATCATAATAATCAATTAGCTTGCTATTCTCTATCTCATAAGTACGTTTTAGAAAAAGATCAATTTCGATTCGGTCTCCCATAGGAGTCGGATAGGAGCTTCTACCAATATCGCTTTCATAATACACACCGGAAATTGGGGCTCTCCAATCGATGATCATATTCTCAGTGATATTTCTTCGAACTCCGTTCTTACCCAGATAGAGGCTATAACTTGATCTATCTCCAACCTCCTTATAATCAATCCGTCCAAAATATGGTTTCTTAAGCGCCAGAAGATTCTTATTCAAATTCCGTTCAATTTGTGTTTTCATACCAAGACCGATGACCAGATCATTATGAAGCTCCGGGTTAGCAGACCGGTAGTTATCATATAATTCCTTAGTCTCAGCACTGATATCCTTATACTCCTGCATATATTTGTCTATATTTTGTAGTATCTCTTGAATGCATTTCTCCAGATGCTGCTCCTCCAGCCTTCGTTCTAGGCCGGTGGACATGCTGCTGCTTTCTGAAGCCATGGGTTCCTGTATTCTTCTTGTCTCCTGCATGATGGCCTCCTTATGAAAGATATATTGAAGTATGCCAATTAGGCACCCCGAAAGCGGTCAGAATATTCTGACCGCTTCCTTTTATGTGTAATTTTAAGCCCTTGCTTTATGATCCGATTGATTTATATTGCCTAACCCCGTATCGCCATAGTCCCAAACAAGGGATTAGGAATAAGCAGCCTACGATCGGAAGGAACAGATACTGCCAATGTTGCGTCCTCCCAATCAGATATAGGAAGGGATAGTATTGAAACAAAGTATATGGTACAAGAAAAGTGCAAAACCTGAGCACTCCTTTCCCATAGATATCAAGTGGATATTTGCCGTATTCCCTGGCCCCGTCCGTCAGAATATTCATGAACTCTAAACCCTCCAGGGTGAAGAAGCAGATACTGGCATAGATTACAAAGAGGCAGCCAAAGATTACGGTTCCTCCTATAATCATCAAAATTACAGTGAATACTTTCGACACATCCCAGTTAATCTTCGAAGAACTGATGCCGTATGAAAGCATGAGTATCGCCTGTAGCATTCTTCCAAAGCGCGTAAATTCGATCTTACCCGATACCACCAGTAAGATAGTGCTTCTCGGTCTTAATAGGATCCGGTCAAATTCTCCGTTACTGATGGTTGATGCAAAAAGGTCAAAACCTCTCAGGAACATCTCCGCCAAGGAATAGCTCATCAGAACAATCGAAAAGCATAACAACACCTCGCTGAAGCTATATCCTTTGACCTGGTTAAAACGTTCAAGCATGAATAATATACCTAAGAACACATTAAAGGATACCAGAAACTGCCCGATTGTGGTTAACAAAAAGGACATCTTATATTGCATCGCACCCTTCAGATGAATTCCGAAAAATTTCAAATATAATCCCATAACACACCTCATTCCTAAATCTTTGATGC
>JAQZBA010000433.1 GCA_029239365.1 Herbinix sp.
CAAGTCCGCTACCTTGCATCTCAAATACACCGATTTCATTGGTGGAACCAAAGCGATTCTTCACAGCGCGAAGTACACGGTAGGAGGCATAATTATCACCTTCAAAATACAGCACCGTATCCACCATATGTTCAAGAACTCTGGGTCCGGCAACTACACCTTCTTTTGTCACATGTCCAATGATAAATATTGTGATACCGGAACTCTTTGCGATATGCATCAAGGTTGCTGTTGCTTCACGAACCTGACTAACACTTCCCGGCGCAGCAGCTATCTCATCCTTGAACATCGTTTGAATTGAATCGATAATTACAATATCCGGTGAGTATTTACTCATTGCTTCCTCGATGAGTTCCAAGTCAGTTTCGCATAAAAGGAGAAGCTCGCCGCCAAACACGCCGAGCCTCTCTGCTCTCATTTTAATTTGGCTCAGGGATTCCTCCCCAGATATATATAGAACTTTTTTATTTTTAGCTACTATCTCGCGACACATCTGAAGTAGTAAGGTTGACTTACCGATTCCGGGGTCGCCACCCACCAATACTAAGCTTCCATGGACGATTCCTCCTCCAAGGACACGGTCAAGTTCTTCTATTCCGGAGCATAATCTGAACTGCTCCTCTGTCTTAACCTGAGATAATAATACCGGTTCCTTAAGGTTTTTGATATTACTGGCGGGTTTACTGCCTTTCTTCACAACCGGTTCATCTACAAAGGTATCCCAACTCTTGCAGCCCGGACATTGCCCCAACCATTTAGCTGATTCGAAGCCACACTCTTTACAGAAAAACACGGTCTTGTTCTTTGCCATACTACAGTTTAACCACCTTTATATAGTCCATCTCGTCATCGCCAAGCTCTAAGCTTAACACTAACTTCCCACCTAAATTCGTCTTCATTTTACCAAGATTGGAATCATTCTTGTAGATTTCATATTCCTTCTCAGCTTCCAGCTCCAAGGTAATCTGTGCAGATTCCTTACCGCTCACTTCGAAGCTAATCTGGTTATCCTTAGTATCCATATGAAATACGGCAGTACCAGGCACGGATTCGTAGACAAACATTCCATTTTTCTCAAGCTTGGTTATCTCCTGGAAGGTTTTTACCTTGAAGAGATCTCCCTGATGCTCGAAATCGGAAGCCTTTGATTTTACATCTAATTCGTAATTTCCAAAGCTTATTGTCCCATCACTTTCCTTGCGTATTAACTCTTCTACAACTGCCATTTTATGACCCTCCTAATTGTATTTATATGTCTTTGTTAGACAGATAATGATTTATGCTACTTTTCATTACATTATATATGATATTTCGGGCAATTTCCACTATTTCCGATAATTAAATTTTTGTAACCTTGTGTAAGGAGAGATGACAGGTTTATATTGCTGTCAATACCATCTCATTATCAAGATATTCAATCCGAACAGTGTCCCCTTCTTTGATGGTTGCTGCAAGTATTCCCTCTGCGAGTTTATCTTCGATATTCGTCTGTATTGCACGTCTTAAAGGACGCGCACCGTACTTAGGATCAAAGCCCACCTCTGCTAGATGTGCTACGACATTTTCCGTGGTCTCCAGGGAAATGTTCATCTGAGACTTACTGCGCTTTCCTATTGTATTAATCATAATACCAACAATTTGCTTGATATTATCCTTGGTTAAGGAGTGGAATACGATAATCTCGTCAATACGGTTGATGAACTCAGGTTTGAAGATCTTCTTCACCTCATCCATAACGCCATCCTTCATTCGCTTGTAATCCTCCTTGTCATCAATAATTCTGAGCACCTGCATTGGAGGTCATAATAATAATCGAATTCTTGAAGCTTACTTTTCTACCCTGGGAGTCCGTGATATGTCCATCGTCCAATACCTGAAGCAGGATATTGAATACATCCGGATGTGCCTTCTCCACTTCATCGAATAATATTACAGAGTAGGGATTTTGTCTAACCTTTTCACTGAGCTGGCCACCCTCATCATAACCTACATATCCCGGAGGAGAACCAATCAGTTTACTAATACTGTGTTTCTCCATGTATTCGGACATGTCGACACGGATGATGGAATTTTCACTACCAAACATGGCCTCAGCTAACGCTTTGGACAGCTCTGTCTTGCCAACGCCGGTAGGCCCGAGGAATAAGAAGGAGCCTGTCGGGCGATTCGGATCTTTTAATCCCACTCTACCACGACGGATTGCTTTCGCTACCGCTGCTACCGCTTCTTCCTGACCAACTACTCTCTTATGGAGTATGCTCTCCAGATTCTGAAGACGTTCTGTCTCCTCCTCAGCCAGCTTCTTCACAGGTATCTTCGTCCAACTTGCAACAATCTCAGCAATCTCATTCTCGCTCACTACAAGCTGCTTTTCCTGTCTCTGTTTCTGATCCAGTACCTTCTGCTTCTCCAGCTCTTCCATCGCTGCTTCCTGTCGCTTCTTAATCTCGCCGGCCTTCTCATAGGCTTCTTCTTTAATTGCCTTTTCCTTCTCGTCTTCGAGGCGTTTGATCTCTTGTTCTAAGCTCTTGATCTCCGGAGAGGAGGTATAGGTGCTAAGGCGTACCTTAGAGGCTGCTTCGTCCATTAAATCGATTGCTTTGTCAGGCAAGTACCTGTCATTGATGTAACGGCTGGAAAGCTTTACTGCCGCCTCCAATGCGCTATCGGTTATACGAACCTGATGATGGACTTCGTATTTATCGCGTAAGCCAAATAGTATCAGAATTGCTTCTTCCTCGGAAGGCTCCTCAACAACAACCGGCTGGAATCTACGTTCCAGGGCTGCATCTTTTTCTATATATTTACGGTATTCTTCTCTTGTGGTTGCACCAATAATCTGTAGCTCGCCACGAGCAAGCGAAGGCTTCAAGATGTTAGAGGCATCAATTGCTCCCTCTGCACCGCCAGCTCCGATAATGGTATGAATCTCGTCAATGAATAACAATACATTACCATCCCCGATAACTTCGCTGATTACCTTCTTAATACGTTCCTCGAATTCACCTCGGTATTTGGATCCAGCCACCATACCGGATAAATCAAGTGTAACAACACGTTTCTCTTTAATTGTATCAGGAATATTACCCTCAACAATCTTCAAAGCCAATCCTTCTGCAATGGCAGTCTTACCAACACCGGGCTCACCAACAAGACAAGGATTGTTCTTGGTTCTACGGCTGAGAATCTGAACTACTCTCTGGATCTCACCCTCTCTACCGATCACCGGGTCTAATTTACCCTCTCTTGCATATTCGGTCAGATCTCTGCTGTACTGGTCTAAGGTAGGGGTTGCTGTTGCCTTTCCCTTTGCTTTCTGACCTTTTCCTGCAGAATATTCATTCTTAGCGATACTTACATCCACCCCTGAGGCAGTAAGGATATCAATATATACCTTCTGTACATTTACACCGAGGGTATTCAATAAACGGACTGCGATGCAGTCGGATTCCTTGATCAGGGCAATCAAGATATGCTCTGTACCAACCAAAGGTGCCTTAAATTTGGCAGCCTCTTTGTAGCTTTGGTCCATAATCCGCTTGGATCTTGGAGTAAAGCTACCTGCATCCATCATTTCGACACCATTGTTCGGTGCGATGAGTTGATTCACCAACTCCAGAACTTTTTCTACGGTAACACCGTTTTCTTCTAATATTCTTGATGCAACCCCTTCTACTTCCATCAAACCGATTAATAAATGCTCGGTACCGATGTAGTTATGGGATAATCGATATGCAACCTCTCTTGCTAAGTTAATTGCACTTTTTGCGTTTTCTGTAAATTTCTCATTCATATTCTATATCCTCCATTCGAACTAGAGTACTCTTTGGTTTTGTTTCAATATTTACTTTTATACATATAAACAGATATATTATTACCATTATATTACGAAGATGCATCCCATCACATTTATATGTATAAGAATAATACTTTGCATAATGCATTTTGTAAAGTATTATTCTCACTTCCTGTTAGGAGGACACTTAACGTCTGCTCCAATCGCTTCCCTGTAAGCAAGCTTGCAGTAAGCTCACTACGCTTTATTATATCATGA
>JAQZBA010000119.1 GCA_029239365.1 Herbinix sp.
GAGTTCGTCACCGATTTTTACCTTGATTTCGTTTAGCTTAGCTTCTTCTCTCTTATAATCCTGGTTCGAAGCCATGATTGGATAGCGATTCTCGCTCATGGAATAATAGCACATTCTTCCATCCGCAATCTCTACAAAGGCTGCATTAATATTTTTCACGATATTCTTCACTTTACCCAGATAGATATTGCCCAAGATACCGTCTTCCTCAGAAGTATTCAGAGAAACCTGAACCATATCCTTTCCTTCAAAGGAAGCAGAAACAATTACATTATCTTTTTTCGTAATCACAAGTTTGTTTTCCATCTCTGCTCCTCCGTTGTACCATCTCAATTATTATAGAAAATATTAAGAAGCACAGAATGAATTTCCTATGGAATTCATTCTGGGGTTCTTGTAAAGCGAATAGTTTACTGTGCGATTTTATCGGTCCACCTGATCTAAGGCAGCCAGCTTTCCTGTCTCCACATTTCTGGTATATACCTCAAGTCGGTGAGCCTGCCAAGCATATTCGTTATATCCCACACCCAGATACTCGCAAAATGCCTCTAGCACCAGCTCCGGCTTAAGATTCGCTGCACTTCCTGTATCTAACTGCATATATACCTTGATCTCGTTCTCATACACCTCTGCTGAACTAGGATGTCTACCCTTATTAAGAAGAGCATCCTCAGTCTTCAAGTGTTCCTCTAAGGTGTCGATCCTCTTCGCTTCGTATTCCTCTTCGGTGTAAGCGACTAGCGTAATCATGGGCTTGATATCGACTTCCTTTTCGCTTTTCTTCGTCTTCTTGTTAATTACGATCTCCTGGGACTTAAAAAATTCACAAAACGCCTTAACAAAGCTATCCTGGGACGTAATTTCGGCACCAATCGTATACCCATCCTTTAAAGAGACAAGATAATCTGCAGAAGATACCAAAGACATTGCCGTTACATGCTTCATATGCTCCTCTGCCTCAAGTAAAGGACGATAACCAACAATGCGAAAGCCTTCGGTAACCATAGCATTGATCCGTTCCACCATAACCTCCGGTGTATCCGCGGACAGCAACTGCACATCCAGATATTCGCCTTCACTGGTTAAACCTACCCCCAGCGGCGCCGCAAAGGACATGATCTGATGAGGACTAAAGCCCTTCGTATATTCACTATCGATATTCGCTCTTCGGAACACCTTCTGAAAATATCTCATCACATCCAGATGTCCAACGAACTTCATCGCACCATATTTCTGAAACTTAATTCTAGCTTTCATCAGTAACCTCCTCGAAATCAACCATGCTTAGATTCTCATCAAAGCAGACGCCACCGCCAAAATCCTTGGCTCCGCAATTCGCACAGGCTTGTTTGCAATTCGGTGTTACCTTTGCCGCCTTAGCTCTCTTATACTCTCGCAGTAGAAAAGCCTTCGTCACTCCAATATCAATAAAGTCCCAAGGAAAGATCTCCTCTTCAGATCGCTCTCTACAGTTGTAGAATGCCATATTTACACCATTCTCTTCAAAGGCCTTCATCCATTTATCATAATTAAAATGCTCCGACCAGGCATCATAGAGGCAGCCTGCCTGATAAGCTGCATAGATAGCGCCGCTCACCCTTCTGTCTCCTCGGGCAAATACGCCCTCCAGCTCTGTGACCTCAGCTTCATGCCAGCTATACTTTATACTCTTATTATTAAGCTGTTCTCTCATCTTACCCTTAAGGAAACGCTGCTTTTCTACATACTCCGCTCCGGTAATCATTCTGGACCATTGGAAGGGTGTGAAGGGCTTAGGAACGAAGAACGAAGTGCTGGAGGTGATGCTAACCTTACCATTTCTCACTTCCTTAGGGATCGTATAATACTCTCTTGCGATACGGTCGGATAAGATCGCAATTCCTTCCACATCCTCTTGTGTCTCGGTAGGAAGACCCAACATAAAATATAGCTTTACTTTAGTCCAGCCACTCTGGAAAGCCTTCATCGCTCCTCCAAGGATTGCTTCTTCCGTCAGACCTTTATTAATAACATCACGCAGTCTCTGGGTTCCGGCTTCCGGTGCAAAGGTAAGACTACTCTTACGAATATCCTGTACTTTACTCATAACATCCAGTGCAAAGGCATCAATACGCAGAGACGGTAATGAGATATTCACTCCCTTGGAGCCAAACTCATCAATTAGAAATAACACCAGCTCCTGAAGACAGGAATAATCGCTGGAGCTTAGGGAGCTTAAGGATATCTCCTCATGACCGGTGGAGGATAACATATCATATGCAACCTTTTTCAGATACTCGATACTTCTCTCTCTGGTTGGACGGTAAATCATTCCTGCCTGACAGAAACGGCAGCCCCTGATACAGCCTCGCTGAATCTCAAGAACAACTCGGTCCTGTGTAGACTTAATAAAAGGAACCAAAGGAGCTGTCGGATAATAGGTCTCACTTAGGTTCATCTCCACTTGCTTCTTCACCGACTTCGGTGCATGCTCATTATTCGGGAGAAAGCTCTCTATGGTACCGTCTTCCTTATATTTTACGTCATAAAAAGCGGGTACATACATACCTTCCACCTGCGCCACGCGTTCCAGATATTCTCTTCTCGATCTTCCTGCCTTCTTATACTCCTTATAAGTATCCAGAAGTTCATTATATGCAGTCTCACCCTCTCCGATATAGAAGAAGTCAAAAAAGTCCGCAATCGGCTCCGGATTATAGCTACAGGGTCCTCCACCTATGACGAGAGGATGCTCCTCGGTACGGTCCTTGGCGTAAATCGGGATTCCCGACAATTCTAATATCTGAAGGATATTCGTATAGCACATCTCATACTGCAGCGTGATACCCAGGAAATCAAAATCCTTCACCGGATCCTGACTTTCCAGAGCAAAGAGCGGAATATTACGCTCTCGCATCAGCTTGTCCATATCCACCCACGGGGAGTAAACCCGTTCGCAATAGGTATCCTCTCTACGATTAAACATATCATATAGAATCTGAATTCCCAGATGTGACATACCTATCTCATACACATCAGGAAAACACATGCAGAATCGGATATCAACCGCCTGCGGGTCTTTTAGCTTCATGTTGACTTCCCCGCCGATATATCTGGCAGGTTTCTCTATTGTCAATAATACTTCATCGGAAAGTGCTAATTTTCTCATTCTATTGTCCTTTCATTTCTAATACCGGCAGGATACACGCCTATGCATCTCCTGTCCTAAAACCCCGCCAATATGCAAGGTTTCTTAATTGATAGCTCGTAAAAACATACTCTCTATCGATTACTATCCGTTATTATAACTGATATGAAATGAAAATACAATGAACAAAACCAATTCCTGACTATGTAACTATTCGAATTAGCACCTATCCGCAAGGCTTACTTACATAAGTTTATTCCTTCAGTAAGGTAATCACAAAATCCTCCAATTGCTTCAGATTGTCATTACCTGTTACGTATTCCTGTACTTTCTCAGACGCAACATTACCAACTTCGAAATCAAATTTATCAATTAAAAATATACTCAGAAATAATACAAGAGCGCATACAGTTCGAATGACTAAGACGCGAAAGGCCATAATCTCTCTGATCGTTTCATCGTCTTTATCCCCTTGGATACCCTCACGGAATAACCCATATGGCTTAGCTTTTCTATTGTGCTCCTGCTCCGCATTCTGTATGGCGCTGTCAAGATAATAGCTGTCATATGCTCTGGCTGTACTCTGCATCGTACTTAATTGTCGAAGACAAGATTCTCTTGCTTGCCTTATATATTCTGATCTGGATACAGGAATAGCAGGATTATAATAATCCAATGATATCAAAGGATTCTCCTGGTCTGTAGCCTTAGGTCCGGGCAACGCTTTCTGTGTGCCAAGACTTGATGTCTTTTTTTGTGGCTTATCTCTATCATTAATACGTCCTGTTAAGAATAGATTTTCATCGTTATTTTTCTGTAAGTTCTTCTCTATCTGTTGTACCATTTTATCCTCAACTTTTTTATCCACCTTGTTCCTCCTCTCAGGATATAGAAATGAATGCTTGTTTTATCTGATTCATTATATTGTTCCCGAAAGCCAGATATGACTTATCACAAAAAGATTCGCTTACCTTATTTGACGCAAAAAAGGCTTAGTAAAACTACTTGTTAAGTAGCACTACTAAGCCTCTATAATATAATTAACTTTTCCTATCTAACTTCTAATCGAATTTCAAGATTATACCTCATCTACCATGCGGTAGCCAACTCCAACCTCGGTAACGATATACTTCGGTTCTGCAGGATTTAGCTCAATCTTTCTCCGAATATTTGCCATATTAACTCGAAGCGTCTGATTTTCATTAATATAAGGTCCCCAGATTTCCTTCATAATGAAGTCATGGGTCAATACTTTCCCGACATTTCTCGATAAAAGGGTTATGATTTTATATTCAATCGGAGTCAGATGGATTTCCTTATCATCCACCTTCACGATACGTTTATCATAGTCGATACATAAGCCTCCAATGATGATTCGATCCGTATCCGGATGGCTGTCCTCCTTCACCTTCTGGCTGTGTCTTACCGCAGTACGGATCCGGGCTAAGAGCTCGGAGGTGCCAAAGGGCTTGGTAATATAGTCATCTGCCCCCAGATCAAGAGCTTCTACCTTCTCACGTTCATGTCCTCTTGCTGATACTACAATAACAGGAATATTACTCCATTCACGAATATTTTGAAGCACCTGGATACCATCCATATCCGGTAGACCCAGATCCAGTAAGATCAGATCCGGACAATGGGAGGTTGCTAACTTAATTGCATCCCAGCCATTTTCTGCTTTTATTACATTATAGTCATTATGAGTTAAAATGGTTGAGATAAAATTACTGATTGCCTGTTCATCCTCCACCAATAATATCTTTAATTTGTTATTCATTCTTATCTCCTCCTTGTAAGGGTAAGCTGAAGCAAAATACTGCACCGCCCTCCTGCTGGTTATAGGCTTCCATCTTACCCTGATGTGCCTTGACAATTGACATACAGATAGAAAGCCCTATCCCCATTCCTCTTGAGGAATCAGCAGTTCGCTTCCCGTCCGGTACGTAGGATTCAAAGAGATAAGGGAAATCCTTTTCAGCGATTCCTTCTCCTCGATCACTCACCTCAAAAACTGCCATATCCTTCTCTCTTTTCAAGATTACTTTAATCAGTTTATCACTTCCGGAATGCTTAATCGCATTTTCAATCAGATTAATGATTACCTGCTCAATTAAGGTTCCATCCATAGGTACCATCAATAGCTCCTCCGGTACGGACACGGTAATATTTTGCTTAGGGAATCGATTCCTGATCCGGCTAATCGCTGCGGCAACAATCTCTTCCGCTGCCTCCGGAGTCTTAGTCACATTGGCTGTATCCTCATTAATTCTGGTTACTGACAGCAGATTCTCGACCATACGAATCAGCCATTGGCTATCATCCTTAATATGGGAGATGAGCTTATCCTGAGTCTGCTGATCCAATAAATCTCTGTTTTCTAAGATTGCGGAGCTAGCACCAAGTATTCCGGTTAATGGAGTCCGAAGATCATGGGATATCGCTCGAAGAAGGTTACTTCTCATCTTCTCCTTCTCTGTTTCAATCAATATCTGTCTCTGTTCATCGGATAATCTCTGTCGTTCCAGAGCCATGGCAACCAAGGAACTGATTCTTCTTAGAAATGCACGGTTAGAATGATTGAGATTATTTCCGCCTTGACAGGATACTCCGATTACTCCAAGAACATTACCCTGTGAGATTACCGGTACATAGTAGGCGGACACCTCCATGAAGGTATCAGTTCCGGCACCGGCACGCTTCTGGTTCGTAAACACCCAATGCGCAACCGATCGTTCCACCTCCGATTGTAGGAAGTCCGCAGTTGTATCCTCCTGACATAGTATTACACTACCTACCTCTCCTTGGATCGGATCCTCCGAATAAAATATAACGGAACGGCCTAAAAGCTTCGTGATATACTCTCCGGTAAGATTAATAATATTACTCAACCCTCTGGTTATCAAGAGTCTTTTATTAATCTCATATAATACCTCAATTCTCTGTTCTCGTTCCTCCGCTAGCTCTGCCTGAGTTTTAATACGATGAGTCATGGTGCTTGTAATTAGAGCAGTAATCAGCATAGCAAAAAAAGTAATCGCATTGTCCTTTCGAAGAAATTGAAAGGCATTATAAGGTTCCATGAAAAAGTAATTATAGAGAAATACTGATATGATTGATGCAGTAATCCCATAGATATAGCCTGATGTCACTCTGGATATGAACAAAACTGCTACAATATAAAATAGGATAATATTCTGATTGCCAACAGCTAAGTTAGTTAACATACTGGAAAATAAGGTTGTCACTACTAATATAAGAAGCATTTTTAATGTGTCACTAATCGAGAGTGAAACTCTTTTATTATACAGATGCATCTGATAACTACGATATTTCCTCTTAATCTCACTGTCAGGAATAATATGAATTTCAATATTATCAAGAAGAGAGATTAATTTGTCCTCAAAATCCGGTTCAAACAAGTTTCGGAAGGTCTTCTTGTTTCTACTCTTTCCGACTACAATAGTAGTAATACCGGATAACTTAGCATATTGTGCTACTGTTTCAGCAATATCTTTCCCATTCAAGGTTGCAATCTCAGCACCTAATTGCTCTGCAAGCTCAACATTCATCTGAAAGCTTTTCTTCGCTTCTTCACTAAGTAATTCAGATTGGTTATTCTCTACATAGATTACTACCCAGGGTGCATGAAGTGCTTCGGCCATACGGGCGGTCCACCGGATACATTTTGCAGAGGATGGTGAACTGCTGATACATACCAGCAGCTTACTATTGGTCATCGTATCTGTTGGAATTCCATTGTTATGACTAATTCGGTCCGCTGCCTTTCTCATCGCTATTTCACGGAGAAGTCGCATATTATCTCTGGTTAAAACTGAGTTCTCATTGCGATGGATTAATTCATCCGGTTCGATATCAATCAACTTGACCTTATCTGCCTGGTCAAAGATATGATCAGGTACGGTCTCCTTAACATAGACATGGGTTATCTCTTCAACGATATCATTTAAACTCTCAATGTTCCAGACATCAACCGTCGTATAGACATCAATTCCGGCATTCAATAATTCCTCGATGTCCTGATATCTCTTCCTGTTTCTAACACCCGGGTAATTGGAATGAGCCAACTCATCAACTATGATAAGCTTAGGCTTACGATCCAGCGCAGCATCTAAGTCAAATTCCGAAGTCCCTTGCATCGTATGTAGCTCTTTGTATGCAATTGACGGGATCCCTTTTAGCAATTCCATCGTATCCAGACTTGTATCAGGCTTGATATATCCGATGACAACATCGACTCCATTTTGGAATTGTACCTTTGCATCATCCAGCATCGCATAGGTTTTACCTACACCTGCTGCATAACCAAAGAAAATCTTAAGGTGCCCGCTTTGCATGAATTCAATCTCCTTCTATTAGTTCTTCAGATATTTAACAGCAATCTGTGTTCTATGTTCTAATCCTGTCTTCCCCAAAATCGTACTGATATGATTCCGTACTGTCCCATTGGTCACAAATAGAGTCTCTCCGATCTCCTTATTTGATAAACCTTCAGCAATCAACTTCACAATCTCTATTTCTCTTGGTGATAAAAGCATCTCAAATAAATTACCACCTGACTGGTAGCTGGACACTCTACTTCGAATAAACTCCAGAACATCGGCCTGAAATACCGTTCCTCCTGCGTGAACAACACGGATTGCTGATAAGATACGTTCTGCCGGGCTGTTCTTAAGAATGTAGCCGTTAATTCCTGCACGTAGTGCTCGAAGGATTAATTCCGGTTCATCGAAGGTAGTTAACAGTAACGGCATAGACAGCTTTTCCTCTAACATCGTCTGCGCTGCTGTAATACCGTCCATGAATGGCATACGGATATCAAGCATCACTATATCAGGTTTATACTTCCTACATAGCTCTAATGCTTCTTTTCCGTCCGAAGCTGCACCAAGAAACTCCATATCCTGCTGCGTTTCAATAATCATCCTTAAGCCTTCTCTGATGATAGCATCATCATCTGCAATTAAAGTTCTAATCATATTCTTCCCATCCCTACACCCTTTGTCATGTCATACCCCATTGTACATCAAAGGTATCAAATTCAACAAGTAAATATGTTCGTTATCGAAAATCCATGCTCCCCTTTATTAAAGAAGCATTTACCCTTAGCATGTACCGTACGCTCCTCAATCGCCTCCAAGCCTAAACCTTTCTCAAAGCTATCCACGCAACTACCGTTATCCTTATATTCAACCTTAATTAACTTCTTAAAAACGTCAATTGATAGGTTAAAATCCGTTGCATTAGAATGCTTCAACAAATTCGTAAGACATTCCTGGGTATTATCGTGGATGCAGGCCCAAATCTCGATATTAATCGTATCCAGATTACCTGAGGTAGTCATTTTAGCCCCCTTGTTATAACTGACCTTAAATTCCTCCAATATCGCATTAATTTCATTTAAACCGATCAGATATCGCTCAACTCTCTCATCCCTAAGAGCCATCCGTATCTCATCGACACCATCTCGAAGGTTAGTCACAGCCTTCTGAACACTTTCCGAGGCTTTCGGTGGATTATCCTTCATAATCAGTAAGGCTGCTTCCAGCATAATGATACTTCCTGATATTCCATGTCCGACCTGGTCATGAATTCGCGCTGCAATTCGATTACGTTCTTCCACGGAAGCATTATATTTCAATGTTTTCGTAAGTCCTCTCATGTCCGTCAATTTCTTACCCAACTCAGCTACCAGCTCCTTCTGGTGCTCCTGATTCTCTGTAACAGCCACGAGTTTACCAATAATCCATCTGCTGAATAATAGCATCGCTACTAGAATAAAGGTAATAACGAAGGTGATAGTAGTCGGTGGAAAGATAAAATAAGTCAACAATAGAATAACAATCAGAATATAATAGAACATCTTCGTATCAAGGGTTAAGTCTAATAAATGAATCAACAGAACAATCAATAAAGGATACAGCTGATCAATACCTAAGATAAAACAAGCTGTTATACTCAGTATATTTGTGATACGAAGTACCTTAACCTTAAATACGAATCTGCTTAACAATATCTCCAACACGAAGACACAAGCAAAGCTAAGTGCCGATATTACTGTAGCTGTAATATCGACCTTAGCTGAAAAAAGTAAAGTTATTGATGAGATGACAGCCACTATTTTAGCTAAAAAATAGAGAAAGGGCTTATCCATATCGGTACCGCCTAACTTTTTTTATAATTTTGTGCAAATAGAACCGCTCCAATCAAGAAGGATAAAATAATAAATAAACTAAGTATAATAATATTAGGATAGATATTAGCGACTGAGTCTACCTGAAGCCGGCGAAAGGCATCCATGAACCAGTATTGAGGTAAAATTCTTGCCATCTTTTGAAGTGAATCCGGTGCCATATCCAGCGGGAAATAAGCCCCTCCTAGTATACATCCAACCGTTGAAAACCCAATGATAATTGCCGTTATAGCATTCTTCGATCTTGTAGCAAGCGCCACTAGGATAGAAAAGCATACTGTAAATAGGGAAAATAGCATAAGCATTAAGAGGATAATACCTACCGGTACTCCTGTCTTAATATCCTTGAGGACGATAAACGCTACAAAGAGCCCAACTTGGACGAAACATAATAATAATCCAAAGATACCGGAACCGATAATATATTGCACCGGTTTTACAGGTGTAACCTGTATACGGCTGAATACTCCTTTTAATCGGTCATCTTCTACCATAAAGGCTAATACAACACTAATGGTAAAAATAAACATCAGAAAGAAGCCAACGGAATTAATGAAACCATTTTTACCGAATACTTCTTCTTTATTGATTGTGCCGGCTGCTGATTGGTTCAGGATAATATTCACATCCCTATAATCCCCAAGAAGCTGGTCAAAAGCTTTCTGATTTCCCTGCACGCCGGCAGCAAGAATTAGGATACTGCTAATGTAGCTATTAATATAGGTCTCCGTAAAGGCAGCATTTTCATAATCCTCCAGTGAAGTTATCAGTATCTCCGGCTTATTCACCGTCAACACCGTCTTATGAAAGTCCTCAGGTATTTCTATTATAACGGATATGTCTTTATCAATCAACTCTGTAGTGAGATCATCATAGGAATCATTTTCTAACAGATTATAATTAAGCTCCTCTTTCATATAC
>JAQZBA010000120.1 GCA_029239365.1 Herbinix sp.
ATAAGATGTTTGGCATCTTTGAACATAAGGTGTTGGAGAGAAGGGTTCCCTTTGTCAGGGGATTCGATGATGTCTTCTATGCACCTCATTCCAGATATACAACGGTATTACGAGAAGAGATTGAAAAACATAAAGAATTAACAATCCTTGCTGAGTCAGAGGAAGCAGGAGTTTTTATAGTTGCTGCCGAGGATGGAAAACAGATTTTTGTTATGGGCCATCCCGAATATGATAGAATTTCCCTGGACAAAGAATATAAAAGAGATATTGCGAAGGGGATGGAAATAGCACTACCTAAGAATTATTATCCGGACAATCAACCCGAATACCGACCGAACCTTGTCTGGAGAGCGCATGCAAATGCAATGTATACAAACTGGTTGAATTATTATGTATATCAGGTTACTCCTTATGAATTGTAAGGTGGAAGTTGGTATCAATCAGCACGACACCTTAACTATTACAAGGTAAAAGCTGATGGAAAAGGGGTAGATCCATTGTACTATAATCACGTTCGGAGGGCTTGGAATGTGATTTGAGACATTGGAATTCAGTTCATGACAACATAATTTCACGCGAAGCGTGAGTTATTGTTGTATTAAGTTGGGGGACATAAAGAATGAAACTGATCAATGCTCTACAAAATAAGCCTGCAATCCTTTTAATACTGATGATCGTAGTTGTCTGTATCTGTATCATTGGTGTTGTTGTTGTATTACTTTTTCGACTGGAAAATGAAAAACGAGTTACAAAGGCAGCGATAGAACTAAAAAGAATTACCAATAGTATCCGTGCCGGACTTGTTCATTTTACCTTGGAGGAGGATGGCAGGATACTATATGCCAGTAATGGGTTTTATGAATTACTTGGATATGAGAAGAACACAGCAAAAGCAGAGAATAAATTAACCTTACTTGATTTTATTGATCCAAGGGATGCTCATATTCTCGAGGATATTAAGAATCAGATCAATCAAGATTTAATTCGTTGTGACTTACGAATGCTGTCTAAGGAAGGTAATGTATTATACTTACTGATGAATGGTAATAGTGCAGTGGGCAAAGATGGCAGGCATACCTTATCGGTGGTGTTTGTTGATATGACGGATCAGAAACGAATGCAGGAACTGATTCTACTGGAGGGTGAACGTTATCGTATCGCTACTGAGCTATCGAATGATGTTCTATTTGAATATCATATTAATAGTGATACGATGGTATTATCAGACAAGTTCAAGGAACTATTTGGTTATAATCCATCGATCGTTGGTTTTTGTGGTGATAATATTCGTAGAAGAGGTAGTATCCATCCGGATGACTGGGGTATTTATCTAGAACTTTGTGAGGAATTAACAGTAGGAACCAGTATTATTGAGGCAGAATTCCGCATTAAGGATCGTCTGGGCGAATACATCTGGTGCCAACTCATGGGTAAGACCATCTATGATGATGATAAGGTGCCGGTCAGAGTCATAGGTAAACTTGTTAATATTGATACCCAGAAGAGAGAACTGGAAGCTTTGGAGTATAAGGCTACGAGAGATCCTTTAACCGGGGTATATAATAAAGAAATTACGATTAAGAAGATTGATAAATTCATTCACGGTAATAGAAGCAACATGCATGTGCTTATGTTCATTGATTTTGATGATTTTAAACGTATTAATGATACTTATGGACATCTGCAAGGAGACAGAGTACTTACTTATGTGATCGGCCGTATCAAAGAGACTTTCGCTGAAGGTGAGATTATCGGTCGTATCGGCGGAGACGAATTCGTGGTCTTTGTTGGTAATATAACCAATGTAGATGAAGTTCTTGCGAAAGCTAATAAATTACAGGATGGCCTGAATACCACCTATATCAGTGATAATCATAGTATTCCGATATCAGGTAGTATTGGTATTGCAATTTATCCTGAGGCCGGATTACATTATGAACAACTCATGGATCGGGCGGATAAAGCATTATATCGGGTTAAGGAACAGGGCAAGAAGAGTTTTATGCTCTATTCATCTAGCTTGTAAGCTTGATTAAAGTAGTAAACTTTCGAGCATTTTACCTGAAGTCCTTACGTGACACCGCCTTAGTAATTAATAACAGACCAATGCAAGTGACGCATAACAATAAACAGAAGCCGAGTAGGAATATGACTTCGTTTATATGCGTCATTTTTTTTATGTATTCGTAGCTCTCCTTTAGCAAAAAGCCTGCAAGAGCAATAATGATGGCAGGTTTGACGAAGGTGTCTGACATATTAATCGAGAAATGGACATTTCTCATTACAGCATAAGTATCTAATCCTGTTACGATAAATTGACCAATTAGCAATGCAATGAGATAACCTTGAATACCCTTCATCGGAATCAATAAAACGACTAAAAGTATTTTACAAAGTGAGCTTACAATGGAATTAACAAATGTTATATGGGCCTTACCTAGACCATTAATGATACTGCTTAGGGTGGTTGTCAGATAGATCAGAGGACATAACCATGCTAATATGATTAGGTAGTTACCGGCTTGTTGATTGTGGAAAATCGTATTACCGAGATCCCTTCCAAAGATGATGAATAGACCGGTGCTGATAATGCCGATGATGATACTGTATTTGATTGCAAGAGCAGTGGTCTTCCCAATAAGATGATCATTGCTCGTTGCCTGCGCTTCAGATATGGTTGGAAGTATCAATACAGCGAGAGCATTGATTAAGGCAGTCGGAAACATAATGAAAGGGACGGACATACCGTTCAGGATACCAAAGGTGGCTAGTGCCTCCTGGGTGCTTAATCCAAATCTACGCAGCATGGAAGGGATGAGTATGGCTTCAATGCTATGTAGAATACTTAGTAGTAATCGATTCATTGAAAGTGGAACACTTAAGGCCATAAGATTGCTTATAATCTGTTTCCTGGTATCTGTCTTAGCATCTGGGTCCGGATCATAAATCTGTAAATTACGAGGAGACCGACGAAACACTAAGGAACATAAATTATAAATACTGGAGGCGACCTCACCGATCACTAGGCCGAATACTGCCAGCTGCAGGGTTACTTTCGATTCCCCTCCTCCCGCGTAAAGAGCAACGATATAGACGATAATTACACGGATAATCTGTTCCAGCAATTGAGTAGTGGCCGGAACTCCTGCCTTTTTTAAACCATAATAATAGCCGTTGATACATGCTGTCACTCCGCAGAAAGGAAATGCGATTGCTAGAATTCGGAGGGAGTCTATACTCCGTTCCTCCATCAGCAATCGGGTGGCGATCACAGCAGCATATTTATATACCAGTATGGATAAGATAAATGCCAAGGAAACAGATAGGATAAGTCCGATGCGAAGAATTTTATTGATATTTTTCGGGTTTTTTCTACCAAGCTCAGCAGCGACTAGTCTGGATATCGAGGTCTGAATACCGGTTGCATAGATGGTATAGCAGATACCATAGACCGGAAATATTAACTGATAGATGCCGAGTAACTCTGCACCCATTGTGTTAGACAGAAAGATGCGGTAGAAGAAACCTACAAAACGGGTGATGAATCCGGCGATGGTGAGAATTAGGGTTCCCTTTACGATATTATTTCTATTAATTTGTCTTGCTTCTTGTGCTGTTACTGTCTTATTTTTCATTGTTACCTCCCAACCGCCACTTTGCGGATGATGTCGTTTATCCTATGCGAGGATATCTCATATCTTCACATTGGTCTCATTCATGACAAGTGAATTGATAGCTCAAATCATCTTGTTTATGTATATATATTTCCGGAATAGAAAACTTATGTTATGGCTTTTACTAATCAAGGATAAGTTTGTGCCGAGGTGTATTTTATGCTTTTCATAATTTACCTTATTTTTGATAAATTATTATTGACAAGACAATTTGTTGGTGCTATGCTTATAACCGAGTAAATTAATAGGAATTAAATTAATAGGAATTAAAACGGTAGAATTTAATTCATCACAAGATAAGTGTAACGGTAGACTTTCTATTGAGTATTGATACATACCGGCGATTGTTTGCCGGAGAATAGGTAGGGTGAGAGACATGAAGCTTTCTACAAAGGGTAGATACGGACTTAGAGCTGTGCTGGATCTCGCAGTACATGCAGAGGAAGAAACCGTAGCACTGAGTCAGATTGCGGAACGACAGGGAATATCGATGAACTATCTGGAACAGCTGATAGCGAGACTGAAGAAGGCTGGAATCGTAAATGGTGTCCGTGGTGCGCAAGGCGGTTATATGCTGGCAGTACCGGCGGAGGAGCTATCGGTGGGAGCTATCTTAAGAGCGCTAGAAGGTGATCTGAACCCGGTTGACTGCTCTGAGGTGAATCATAGTGATGGCATCTGTAGTAACTCGGATTCTTGTGTAACAAAATATGTTTGGAAGCGTATTAGTGATAGTATAAATGAAGCAGTAGATGGAATAAAGCTGTCGGAACTTGTGGCTGAAAGCAGGAGAGTACAGACTGGAACAGGTGCCACCGATACGAAAGCGAAGCAGACATGTGGTAAATAATATTATTAGGAGATGGCAACATGGAGAAGAAGATATATCTTGACAATGCGGCAACAACAAAAACCAGACCGGAAGTAGTGGAGGCAATGCTCCCATTCTTTGCAGATTTTTATGGAAATCCATCCAGTGTTTATGAATTTGCAACTCAGAATAAAAAGGCGATAGATGATTCCAGAAGTATTATTGCGAAAGCAATGGGTGCCGATATCAGCGAGATCTATTTCACCGGAAGCGGTACAGAGGCGGACAATTGGGCTCTGAAGGCAACAGTAGATGCATATGCCTCCAAGGGTAATCATATTATTACCTCCAAGATCGAACATCATGCAATCCTTCATACCTGTGAATATCTCCAAAAACACGGAGTGGAAGTTACCTATGTTGATGTGGATGAGAATGGTATCATTAAATTAGATCAATTAGAGAAAGCAATTCGCCCGACCACTGTATTGATATCTGTCATGTTTGCTAATAACGAGATCGGAACCATTCAGCCAATGAAGGAGATCGGTGCGATAGCAAAGAAGCACAATGTGTTATTCCATACGGATGCAGTACAAGCCTTTGGTCAACTAGACATTAATGTAAACGATCTGAATATCGATATGATGAGTGCCAGTGCACATAAATTAAACGGTCCTAAGGGTATCGGTTTCCTGTATATTAGAAAGGGCGTTAAGATTCGCTCTATGATCCATGGAGGTGGACAGGAAAGACAAAGACGAGCAGGAACAGAGAATGTTCCAAGCATTGTCGGTTATGGTAAAGCGGTTGAAATAGCAATGGCTACCATGAAGGATCGTACGGAAAAGGAATTGAAGCTTCGTGATAGGTTGATGAAACGCGTGCTTGAAGAGATACCATTTGTACGTGTCAATGGTGATAAGATTCGAAGATTGCCAAACAATGCGAATTTCAGCTTTCAATTCATTGAAGGTGAATCACTATTAATTATGTTGGATATGAATCATATCTGCGCTTCCAGTGGTTCCGCTTGTACTTCGGGTTCCCTAGACCCTTCCCATGTTCTTCTGGCAATCGGACTTCCTCATGAGATAGCGCATGGCTCTCTCCGCTTAACTGTCAGTGATGAGATAACAGAAGAGGATATAGACTATACGGTTGATCGAATTAAGGAAATTGTTGATAAACTTCGCAAGATGTCTCCTCTGTATGAGGATTTCATGAAGAAAAAATAAATTCAAGGTTGATATAAACTTACGATTAAATTGGAGGAAAGCTTATGTATACAGAGAAAGTTATGGATCATTTTACTAATCCCAGAAATGTGGGTGAAATAGAGAATGCAAGTGGTGTTGGTACCGTGGGTAATGCAAAATGCGGCGACATTATGAGAATTTATCTAGATATCGATGAAGCAGGTATCATTAATGATGTAAAATTTAAGACCTTCGGTTGCGGAGCAGCGGTAGCAACCAGCAGTATGGCAACAGAGCTTGTGAAGGGTAAGACTGTGAATGAAGCTCTTCAGATCACTAATAAAGCAGTAATGGAAGCTTTGGATGGTCTGCCGCCGGTGAAGGTACACTGTTCTCTTCTCGCTGAGGAAGCGATCCATGCTGCACTCTGGGATTATGCAGAGAAGAAGGGTATTCTGATTGAAGGCTTAGAGAGACCTAAGTCCGATATCCATGAGGAAGAAGAGTCCGTTGAATATTAATTAATTCGAAATATGATTCGGGTGTCAACCCGAGACAATGATAGTAATACAGGAAGTAGCTGAGTTGGAGGATGGCATGGAAAAAGTTGTTGTAGGAATGTCCGGAGGAGTTGATTCCTCTGTTGCGGCATACCTTTTGCAAAAACAAGGATATGAGGTAATTGGAGTAACCATGCAGATCTGGCAGGATGAGGACGTATGCTCAATCGAGGAAAATGGCGGTTGCTGTGGTCTTAGCGCGGTAGAGGATGCACGACGTGTTGCCTCCGTCCTGGATATCCCTTATTATGTGATGAATTTCAAGCAAGAGTTTAAGGAAAACGTCATAGATTACTTTGTCGGTGAATATCTTCAGGCAAGGACACCCAACCCCTGTATCGCATGCAACCGTTATGTAAAATGGGAATCGTTATTAAAGCGTTCTCTAGATATCGGAGCTTCCTATATCGCTACAGGGCATTATGCCTGTATTGAGATGCTGCAAAATGGCAGATATACGATTAAAAAATCGGTAACACAGGCTAAGGATCAAACCTATGCACTATATAATCTGACCCAGTACCAATTATCCCATACCCTAATGCCGGTCGGAGCATATGCGAAGGATGAGATTCGCGAGCTTGCAAAGGAGATGAACCTACCGGTGGCTAATAAGCCGGACAGCCAGGAGATCTGCTTTGTTCCGGATAATGATTATGCAGGCTTTATTGCTAATTATCTAGAGGAGAAGAAAAGCAAGGATATAAGTGATGGTAAAGATGTTTCACAAAGTGATTTTACCGGTACGATTCCGGGTAATTATGTGAATACCGCCGGTGAAATAATCGGAAGGCATCAGGGCTTAATCCATTACACTGTAGGACAGCGAAAAGGGTTAGGAATTGCAATGGGACAACCAGTCTTTGTTGTTGAACTGAGACCTGAGACCAATGAAGTTGTGATTGGCAATGCTGATGAGGTTTTCTCTGATCGATTAATTGCGAATCGGCTCAACTTCATGTCAATCGAAGACCTGGAGGGTGAGCTTGTAGTGGATGCCAAGATAAGATATAGCCATAAAGGTTCCCGTGCTACGATTAAGAAGACCGGACCGGATGAAGTGCTTTGTGTCTTTGATGAACCACAGAGAGCGATTACACCCGGACAAGCAGTCGTATTCTATCAGGGTGATTATGTGGTAGGTGGCGGTACAATTATTAAGTAATACCCATTTAGTAAAAATTAATGCCCCTGACATGAGATATTGCATGGCACCTTGGTGCTTGCAGGTCTTAAGTCAGAGGCATTTTTTACTTCGTTGCAGACCTATAGCTTCTCATAGATAGGCTTGCCCTGTACAAAGGTAGCATAATACTGATAGCCGAGGCTTTGTAACAGTTGTGGTACCAGCTGGAAGTCATAACAGAGATGTTCAGGTTTATGGGCATCGGAGCCAATGGTTATGAGTTCACCGCCTAGTTCCCGATAGCGCTTCAACACTTCAATCTTAGGGTGGGCATAACCAAGACCATATTTAAAGCCTGCGGTATTAACCTCAATTCCCTTACCACATTCAATAATCGTCTTCAGAACTTCTTCCAGCAGATCAGCATAATCCGCATAAGAATAGTCTGCTTTCTTGCCATCCGTGGTCGGAACATAGCGTATGATATAGTCCAAATGACCATAAATATTAAAATAATCCTTAAAAAGCTTACAGTTATCGATGATGGTTTGAAAATATGCCCGAATACCTTCTTCTTTGGTCCGGTGTTCCCAAAACAAAGGAAAGTAAGGGTCCACATAATCAACGACATGGGTGGAGCCAATCGCAAAGTCAAAGGAGTATTCCTCGGTTAGAGATTTAAAATACTCCGTCACCTGCGGCTGTAGCCCTAATTCAATTCCGGTTAATATCTCAATCTTTTTCGCATAATGTTCTTTCAGCTCTCTTAGTTTGGGTACATATTCTTTCGGATCAAATACAAAGCTGATATCTCCCTTATGGGGATAATCATAATCCATATGGTCTGTAAAACAGAGCTTCTTTAAGCCAAGCTGTATCGCACGTTCTATCATTTGCTCCATTGGGGCTTGTGAGTCGCCTGAGAAATTAGAGTGAACATGATAATCTGCTATAATCATAGGTAATCTCCTTATTCAATCATGGTTAAATACAAAGTTGTCTTACGATTAATCCGTTCCATTACACCTGCTGTATTCCTGCAATATCGGTGGTGGCAATCATAGAATAATTCGTATAATATACGACAAAGCCTGGTTTACCACCGGCAGGCTTCTTAACATTTTTCTTCAGGGTATAATCTACCTCAACCTTTTGGGCCTCTCTTGAGCCGGAATAGTAGGCAGCCAATCTTGCGGCCTCTTCATAGGTCCGATCCGGGAGCTCTACGCCACCTGCCTTAACGATAACATGAGAACCGGCCTGCTTCTTCGCATGGAACCACCAGTCACCACCTTCCGCAAATTGGAAGGTTAGTTCATCGTTCTGATAGTTATTCTTCCCGACATAGATATGATATCCATCGGAAGAAAGGAAGTGCAGAGGCTTACTCTTACTGTTGGTCTTCTTAACCGAGGCTTTCTTCTCAAGCTTCTTATTGCCGCTGGCGAAACGACGCTTAATATAACCATACTCTGTAAGCTCATGCTTTAAGGCCGTAAGATCATCCTCTTCCGTAGCAATATCGAGGGATGTCTTGATGGACTCCAGATGCGTCAGTTCCTCCTGAGTATCGATTAGCTGGGTAGTAAGAGCATCGAAGGTACGCTTTAGCTTATTATATCGCTCAAAGTATTGCTTTGCATTCTCCATTGGTGTAATCGTAGGATCCAAGGGGATACTGATTTCTTCATTATCATAATAGTTTATGGTATTGAGTACCTTAGCTCCGGGTTCCAAACCATAGCCATAGGTGTTTATTAGTTCCCCATATACTTTGAATTTGTCACGCTTCTCCGTATCATGTAGCTGCTTCAGCTGCAGATCATATTTCTTGCTGGTACGGTCGATGGCATTGGTTAAGATTTTGCGAAGGTCAACTGATTTCTGTCGAATACGTGCGACCGAATTCTTCGTGGCATAAAAAGTCTCTAGCAACGAGGATATACTACTAAAAGGCTGTATCTCATGGTTAGCATAGCAGTTAAGCTCAACACTGGAGAACTCAATCGGTATACCATCCTTAGCAACGATATTAGGTGTGAAGTTAGCCTGCTTCACATCCTCCATAAGGCGTTCAAAATTTTTGAATAGATGAAGTCCGGCTGCCTCGTTGAGGGACTCCGTAAAATCACCGGCATCCATAGAGGCACGGCAGCAGATCTCGTTGGCGAGTAAGGGGCTAATTCCGGTCAGATTACTATAGATCGCTTTCGCAATCGGCATGGACTTGCTGAGAATTACCCTTTGGAAGGTATCGTAATCAATATTCAAGGGGTCCTGCTTTTCTGTGGTCGTAGGAATGAAATAGTCTCTGCCCGGTAACACCTCACGAACGGAACTTATGAACTGATTAATTCTCTTTATGCTATCGAGGATAACCATGGAATCATCACAGAAAATGATATTACTATGTTTACCCATCAATTCTAGGATTAGATATTTGATACACAGATCGCCCATTTCATTCAGATGCTCTAGTTTGAAATTAACAATTCGCTCCAGACCGGGCTGAGATATATCCAGTATTCTTGCGCCATTCAGATGCTTGCGAAGAAGCATGCAGAAATTAGGCGCCGTCATTGGACTGGGCTTGTTGTTTTCTGTCAGGTATATAAGCGGTAATCCTGCTCCTGCAGATAGTAAGAGCCTTAACTGTCCATGCTCCGGAGCTTTCACCGTCAGAATTAATTCATCCTTTTCCGGTTGGGCGATTTTACTAATTCTGCCACCCAGCAGATTCTTACGTAATTCATCTATCACATTTGCAATAACAACACCATCAAA
>JAQZBA010000121.1 GCA_029239365.1 Herbinix sp.
TAACTGTGTTGCAAAAGCTGCAACAACGGTTCTTGCGAAGCTTTCATTCTGGGATTTGCTTTCGAATTCTAATGTCATTTCATTCCTATCCTTCATAACAGTTTTTGTCCCCTTTCTTTTCTAACAAAAGTACATATCTTGAGAATGTATTTCATTACACTAACTAACAAGCCTGTCCTGTTCTTTGGTTTGTGCCGAGGATTTCGCAGGCACAAACTTTGAAGTGTGAATTAATGCTTTTTAATAGGAGTACGCTCCAATGGGCGAACTTCGCAGTTCTTCCCATGTGAATTTGATCTTCAATTCACATTATTCACACTATGCCTTCTGTATCGTATTTAATGCGGTTTCTACCGTATCATATTTCTCAATGATTTTATACAACCCGGACAAACGGAAGATTCGGTCCACGGATGAACTAACATTGGCTACAGCAGTCTTACCCCCGATGAATATTACCTTTCGATATCTCCCCATGACCACACCAATTCCGGCACTATCCATAAAGCTTGCTCCGGAAAAATCAAATATAATATGTTTTATATTATTACGGTCAATCAGCTTATCCGCTTTCTCCCTGATTAGGAGTGCGTTATGATGGTCCAATTCTTCCCTCAACCTTATTACCAGGCATCGCTGATAAATGTCGTAGGTTGTTCCCTCCTCTCCTTTGTCTGTATTCAATTTGTTTAGCTTTTTAGCATCCTGCATGAGTTGTTTCCTCCTGTCTCTATGAAATATATTACCTTCATAACTCAATTAATCGCACGAAAAAAAGACCTTTGATAGAATGGTAGGTATCTCCATTCCACACAAAACGTCTTTTTTCCAAATCATCTTATCTTAAGTTATTATCGTGTTTTATCTATTCCTGAACCTGCTCCAGGAAGCTTTGTGCATCGGAAGCTCTGTTAGAATCCGGGTACTCGGTCAATACTATATTATAGTATAAGGCTGCATTTTCTTTATCATCAATTCGATGATAAGATCTTCCCATGAAATAAATTGCATTCACATCCTCCGGATTTAAGTTCACTGCCTTTTCCAATTCCTTAATTGCTTTCTCATACTTACCATCACTATAATAATCATGTCCGGTATCATAATGAGCTTCAGCCGCCGCCGGATACGATACTTCTCGTAGCCTTGCTACCAAGGCGACTGCCTCTTCATTCGCAAATTGTGTTTCATCGATGGTAGCCAGCTTGTCTGCCATCTTAACATAATCCCGACTGCTTTCCGCTTTCTCTATTTCTGTTAAGTAGATCTGCGTAGCTTCGATCAGAGTATCAAATATCGATGTTTTATCGTCCGGGATTACTAAATTGTCAATTTGTTCCTGCAGAGTTTCAATCTGCTGCTCCAACTGTGTTTTATCATTTTGGAGCTCTCCTATGGTGCCCTCCTGCTCCTCTATCTTCGCAAGACTTGTACTATAATCCAAATATTCTGAATCAGAACCGGTTGACTGTCTCTTCTCTAGCGTAGGCACAATTAAAAATGCTGTGACAGCGATACCAATAATAACACCGATCACCAGATTCACAAAAGCCATAATATTCGGCTTGTCCTCTTTATAAGTAGAAATCGGTATAATCGCACTGGTCGAAGAACGCTCTGCTTCCGGATTACTATCCGGATCCTTCGTCGCTCCTTCCGGTGCTTCAAGCTCTTGCAGATATCGTAACGTCATGGTGTTAGACACATCGATCTTCGCTGCTTTAAGCAGATACTTTTTGGCTTTCTCATTCTCCTTCTGTTTCAGATGAAGAAGTGCTAACAGGTGATAAGCACGAATAAAATGAGGATTAAGGGTTACGACCTTCTTCAATTGGATGATGGACAAATCATCGCTTCCCTGCTTAGCAAATGTGAGTGCTGTATTGTAGCGCTTTATTGCTTGGTTCAGAGCATCCAGCTTTGTAGGATTACTCTGTACCTTGTTGATATATTCCTCAGCATCATTCTCTGTTGGCTGAAAATGACGGCTGATTACCCATTCACTCAACGCCGCTACCGTTTCACCCATCTCATAATAAATGAGTCCCAGAAGATTTCTGGCACTTGTATTCATTTTATTAAGTTCAAGGCTGCTTTTTAAGGAGATGATGGCACCAGATAAATCCCTGACCTTCACTCTTGCCAAGCCGTTATTATAATATTGATTGGAAGCTCTATAGATTTTCCGATAAATTGACATATCTGTACCGCAACGTTCGCAACGTTTCTTCTTGTCTGACATATTACTTCCACAATTCGGGCAAATCATATCATCCCCACCTGTCCGTTTAATCTTTTCGTTATTTGTCCTTGTTCCCCTTCAGTATTTCCTTTAAAATATCAGTTACATCTGTCAGGTCATTATTATTTATGACTTCCTCTGCTTGCTCTACCTCTAAGCTTGGTTGAAATTTCTGTATTTCCTCATCAAAATTTATCATATTCGATCCTCCGATATTTTAGGTGGACTATATCTCCATAGAAACCGACGTTATTTTCCTATCGGCACCCATCCTTCATAACACGTGAAATAAAGTATCAATTCATATTGTTCATGACAAATGAATCGATTTATCAATTCATTTTGTATGTTTATTTTTTCTTACAAAAATTCTTTCATACTCATAATACTATAATAGTAAGAAAAATCAAGAGTTTCTAGTATTTTCTAGGAAAATATTATTAACATTATAACTTATTACAAAGAAATTATCAATGATATTTCACCTATTCCATTCGACAAGGATAGTCTGTAAAGTACTCCGGTGATTACTAATCTTCGTATAAGGAGGAGGTGTATTCTGCTTACGATACAAGTCAACATACTGGACTAAGCTTTAGAAACCTACATTAGTGGTATAAAGGTGTATAAAATTAAATATGGATAGTATCTTTAATATCCTCATATAATAAAAAGAAAGGTATCTCATCAAAATAAGATGCCTTTCCTTCGCAATCCATTGGTATATAATTTGACAAATTAGGGAGAACGTGGTAATAGTAAACTATCATCAGATGATTGTATAATAAAGCATAGCACAGAAAATTATGACTATTTTAAGGATTGGAGCAATCGTATGATTAAATCTACCTTTCGTTTAATCGGTTTGTTATCGAGGAAAATACGAGATGATCATATCGCAGCTTTCTCTGCACAGGCTGCATTCTTCATCATTATCTCCTTTTTTCCTTTTATCATGCTGCTTTTAAGTATTATCAAATATTTTCCGATTGAGGAAGAGAATATGCTTGTGTTATTAAGTCAAGCCTTCCCGACCACCGTAAATTCCTTAATTACCTCTTTAATCACTGAGATTTATGATACTGCTGCCTCAACGACCTTAATCTCGGCGACGATTGTATCCACCCTATGGTCTGCAGGTAAGGGTTTTCTGGCCGTCATGAAAGGGCTTAATTCCGTCTATGAGATTAATGAAACGAGACATAGCCTCTTATTAAGAGGTATGGCTGCTTTATATACTTTAATCTTTGCTATCATGGTGATCGCTACTATGGTTCTATTTGTTTTTGGCAATCGGCTTTATTTTTGGATCGAGCAGAAAATCCCAGTGATTGAGGATACCGCCTTTTTAATTATCAGCTTGCGAACCATCGTTGGTCTTATTACCCTGATTCTGTTCTTTATCATCATATATATTGTTATTCCTAACCGTAAGACAAAAATCATGCATGAACTTCCCGGAGCCATGATATGTGCAGCCGGATGGATGGGATTTTCCTATGCCTTTTCCTACTATATTGATAACTTCTCTAATTATGCCTCCATGTATGGCAGCCTGACAGCCATCGTATTATTTATGCTTTGGCTCTATTTCTGCATGTATCTTCTGTTTCTAGGAGCCGAATTCAATCTTTTATTTGAGAATAAGACTTTTGTACAGAAAATCAAACAGCTCTATCGTAGATCAGATAAGGAACCGGTTATTCATAGATAAAGCCGATATCCGTTCCCTCATAGAAATAAGAAAGAATATCTTCGTATGTGCCTCCGGCATCAGCCATAGCTTTTACTCCATTCTGGCTCATTCCAACGCCGTGCCCATAGCCTCCACCACTTAGTGTTATGCTACTAAGCTTACTCCCCTTTTCCTGTTGCTCAATGATGAAGAAGGCACTGGGCAGTAGACTCAGATTTTTAACCTCACTCTCGTCCTGTCGGATCACTGTGTCATAGGTAGGAGCAAGTAACGCTCTAATATTATACTCTGTTCTTACTTTAATCGTATATTCACTACCCTCGATCAAGAGTTCTGATATCATTCCACTGCTTTCTCTCTTTAAGGCAGAGATATTCACAATATCTCCAATCCTGCTCACCGGGCGGCTCTCGAAGACCGCTTCGCCTTCCTCATCCTCCCCAGTCTTCGTTAAAATCAACTCAGGATTCGCCATATACCGCTGGGACAGTTTCTCATCTATGACCTTCTGAAGCTCTTTTGCCTTCATCGTTACCTTCCAGCGATACCAATTAAAGCTGCTGTCATAGGTCGTAAGCTCTTCTTCCTCGAGAAAGCTTCTAAAGACCTCTTCCGTGGATAAATCATTATATTTATCTGCAATCGTATTCTGTAACTCAGCTCCCTCACTCTCATCCATTACATATAAGAGTTTACCGGCCAGATAGGGGTAATTCGTATTATTTGCCCATACATTGGCAGCTTCCGAGGTATGACCGCTAGAAGTTGAAAAATAGTATGCCGTGATTACTTCATCTTCATATTCGACTACCTTGCCATAGGTATCCTTTACGGCAAGAACAGAATCCTCATTTTCCGATATATTATTGTATACCTGATAGGATACACTATCATCTACATGGGCGCCATACACACTGAGACTATTCGCCATCAAATGTTTATAGGCATAGCTTCTTGCACAGACAGCTTGAACCCGTAACGACTCCAGCCCATAATAGGTAGGCATCTCACTCGGTATAACAGCATAAAGGTATTCCTCCAGGGGCAGCTCATTAATGACTAAAAGTCCTTGATCACCCTCTGCTATCTCAACACTTCCGCGATATTTCGGATATCCATCCGACCGTTCGACCGATAGGAGCTCAACCCTAGCATCCTCTTCGGATGCTTTGATTGTGATTCGTCCTTCCTCCAGCAAGGAATCTCCCGGTTCTATGGTTACAATTTCACCTTTTGTATAGGAATGCTCTGTCTCTTTACTACTAATCGTAAAATCACTGGATACTGTCAGCTCTACCTTATTATGAAAGTAGTCCTGATAGCCCGATGACATGAGCAATACCCGGATATTCTCTGCTTTAATACTCTCCGTAATCAGAGCTGCACTAATCTTACCGAGAGACACTACAAAATCCGTATTCTCATAGCCCACTAGGATAGAGTTAGTGGGTTCTAGTGATAGCTTTCCATATAATTTATAAATTTTAAAATTATCTTCGAGCGAAACCTTTCCGTAACCTTCGATCTCGATATAATCCTTACCTGTCTGAAGAACTTTTCCTTTAATTATCTCCGGCTTTTGAAGTATCTTTACAATCTTCTGGTTCTCAACCGTAATATCACCAATCACCTTTTCAATCGAGGCTGGGAGCTTGTACTGTGCAGTAAAGCTTTTACTGATGCCATTGATAAATGCATCGATCTGCAAGCCTTCCCCCTTTTCAATCCATACATTAGGTACTATAATTTTCTCTGTAGTAATGGTTTTGATGTAAATAAGCTCCTGTTCACAGAGTAAGACTTTGATACCCTTGTCCAAATATTTTGCAACCAAATCTATCTTTTGCTGATCAACCATATTATTCTCAAAACTTTTCGCATCCGCATAATAGTACTTACCTCGGTCCGTCACCATACGAGAAGTACCGTCCTCCGTCTTCTCACTCCCTAGTACCAGAAGTATCTCTTCTGTGATATTCTGGTCCTTCCCTAGTTTCGTCACTATGATGGTTTCATATAATTCCAGAAATTCGAGAAGCTGAATTGGCTGCTCAGCCTGGGCAAAATCAAAGGAGATTCCGGAATAAACTGTCTGATAATCCGGGTTCTTGAGTATCAGCTTATCTATCATTTCCTTACAAGCACTATAAGTCAGAGCCTCCATCGGAGAGCTTAAAACCTTGCTCTCTATGAGGCCCATCTTCCAAACAGCATTAACATAAGGATCATACCAACCTGACATATTCTCCTTCTCATAGGTAATACCCATGGCCAGGCTTTCACGTTCCGCTCTATTATATTCAAGGAAGCTTAATAATCGGTAAGCCTCTGCCTGAGCAATTCCATCTACCTGAACCACTTCATTCTCCGGCTCCCCTATTTTATCATCTTTCATCCCCCGAATTACATTCACCGTAAATACCACTACTACAATTCCAATGCATATTCCTATCAATATAAGCTTTCTCTTTATACTCATCGCTGCTCCTATTCCAGGCCTTGATTAACCTATTGACATAGTGATTATCCCATATGCTAATATACTATGTCAATGGAGGTAATATGCGTACAAGTTTACACAAATATAAAATATTAATATTTTTATTTCTGATATCTAATGTTATAATGATATATCATGAAGAAGGGATGTTGAATTATGGCGGAAGTGAAGAAGATATATCGAGAAAGTCTACCGGCACTAAGGCTGATTGGAAAGAGATATACAGATATGGATCGGGGGCCGCTAGGAGGGTTTGGATTAAAATGGGATGAATGGTTTCAGAAAAGATACTTTCTTCCATTATTAGAATTGAAGCCACTCCCTGAAAGTAAAGGTACACCAATTGGATGCATGCGTTATAACGATGGGTTTGAATATTGGACCGGCATGTTCTTTCCGGAGGAAACTCCGGTTCCTGAGGGCTTTCATTATGTTGATATTCCTCAGGGTGATATCGGAACCTGTTGGCTTTATGGTAACTCCAAAAGCGGAGATCTCTATGGGGAGTATAACCATGGTATATGCGTAGGAAAGCTGATGGAAGCCGGTTGGCAGATTGCAGAAAACTCTTGGTTCTTTGAACGATATGTAGAATCTAGATTTGTAGTTCCCGATGAACAGGGTAAGGTTATATTAGATTATTGCATCTATTTACACTAGATGAATTAATAAATTAATTCAAATTCACTTGTCATGAATTCAGAGGGAAAGGATACCATCAAATGATAGTTTGGGCTAACATTTGATGGTATCCTTTCTCTTAGCTCATTAGATCGCTCATCTTATACATTCCGGCTGCTCTTTGGGGTAGATACTTTGCTGCCTGGACTGCACCCTTCGCGAAGATTGCTTTTGAATATGCTGTGTGCTTAATCTCTATGACCTCATCCGTCCCAGCGAAGATTATCTCATGCTCACCGACGATTGTGCCTCCACGAACCGCAGAGATACCGATTTCCTTCCTATCTCTCTGGATACGTTCGGTGGAACGATCATATTTATATTGATACTCGTTGTTTAGCACCTCATTCATAGCATCTGCTAAGGCTAGTGCTGTGCCGGAGGGAGCATCCACCTTTTTATTGTGGTGACGTTCCACAATCTCAATGTCAAACCCGGCATCTGCCAGAACTACTGCTGCCTGCTGTAGTAGCTTTGTAATCAGATTAATACCCATGGACATATTCGCTGAGCGAAACATTGGTATCTGCTCCGATGCATTCTCAATCAATACCAGCTGTTCCTTACTAAATCCCGTTGTGCATAATACGATACCAATGTTACGGTTAATTGCGAAATCCAGCATTTCCTCGAGGTTCACAGGGGCTGAAAAATCTATAATAACATCTGCTCTAACATTACATTGGGAAAAGCTCTGGTATACAGGGTATTTGTTATTGCGGCCTTGCGTAACATCGATCCCTGCAATAATAACCGCATTCTCATCTGCATCTACAATTTCTGTAATGACCTGCCCCATTTTGCCGTTACAGCCGCGTAATATGATATTTGTCATACAATTCCTCCCATCTGATGTACTTCTATATGATCGATCTATATTGTCTTTATACCAACTGCATTCATTTCCTTTTGTAAGCGCTCTGTATTCATCGGCTCCATCTCAGTAAGCGGCATTCTTAAGTGACCCACCTGAAAGCCCATCAGATTAGCAGCCTTCTTAATAGGGATTGGATTCACCTCACAGAATAAGGCATTAATCAAAGGTAATAGCTTCAGTTGCAGATCGCGACTGCCTACCACATCACCCTCTAAGAATTTCATAGCAATATCATGGGTCTCTCTCGGAGCGATATTGGATAATACAGAGATTACTCCGAGACCACCTAAGCTGAGTACCGGAACAATCATCTCATCACAACCGGAATATAAATCAATCCTACCTTCGGTTAACTGCATGATTTCAGCAACCTGAGCAATATTTCCACTAGCTTCCTTAATTCCGACGATGTTATCCACATTCTTGTGCAAAGTAGCCACCGTCTGAGGAGTAATATTACAGCCTGTTCTTCCAGGAACATTATATAAGATCAATGGAATTTTAACAGAATTTGCAATTTCAGTAAAATGAGCAATGAGTCCTTTTTGAGTTGCCTTATTATAATAAGGTGTTACTACTAATAATGCATCTGCTCCATAGCGCTCTGCCTCTTGTGACAGATAAATCGCAGTATCAGTCGCATTGGAACCGGTACCTGCAATAACAGGAACTCTCTTAGCAACCTTATTCACTGTATAACGGATACATTCCAGATGTTCCTCATGAGTTAAGGTTGAGGCTTCACCGGTTGTTCCACAGATGATAATGCTGTCCGTACCTTCAGCAATTTGATACTCAATCAGTTCACCAAGCTTCTCGAAATCTACCTCATTTGTCTTTGTAAATGGTGTTATAATCGCTACACCCGCACCTTTAAATACAGCCATCTTTCATTCCTCCTAATTTTCTTAGTTGCTTGAAAGGTAATGTCTTGTAACCATGGATAAATGCGTAAAAAAAGCCGACCTTAGAGTCGACACTAAAGAATAACCTAACAGTATTATGATAGAATCTATCCTCTCATAATCCTTGCGTCCAAAATATTCTTTAGGCAGCGCTCCATCAAGTTATTGATGACAGTCACATGGTTCTTCACCATATGCCCAGCAGTAATAATTCAGGTTATTACCACTTCGGCACTGTTTCCTTTCACTGCGTTCATCTATGCCCGACATATCCAGCAGTCTACTCTTAAACAATGCACCTCTACCATTAGCAATATGTAATTTTGATTTGTGGTTCCATATTATCACTAACGAATTTTGTTGTCAATATATAAAATCCAGATATCTCAACTGCAGCGATAAGCAGAGTTTAGATATCTGGAACAATTTTTAGTATCTATATTCATCTAAATATATCAATCTGCCTTATGACAACAACCGAATCATATATCGAAATACATTGTTATGAATTAGAATGATTACCTTATTATAATACAAAGAAAGATTGAGGTTTAATACTCCTCTAAGTATTCCAGCTTGCTTACGGATACTTCATAAGCAACTCGTTTTTCAAAATCCACCTCGGTCACTTTCTTCTGATATTCCCTACTTTGAATCCTTCCCCATATCTGAACATGACCACCTACTGCAAAGGTTTCTGCAAATCTTGCATTTCGCCCCCAGCAGATGCAAGGAATATAATCGGATTTTCCATAAGGTCGATTCACTGCCAGAAGTACATCAGCAATTTCTCTTCCTAATGGAGTCTTACGATAAATTGGTGACTTACATACAAATCCATCTAAGAATATGTGATTGGGTTTCGCATTCTCCGATAATTCATCTACCATCTTAACCTCTCTCGCGAATACCGAAAGCACCAGTTTGTTTTTACTCTCCTCATGGCGGTTATAGGAACGAAATTGTCCTAACACCTCGACAAACTTACTCTTATAATCTTGTTTTACATCAATGAGTCGTTCCGATACCATAACAGGTATCATGTCATAAGAATTACTTAACCTACTTACCACTACTTCTAATACATAGAATCCTTCTCCAAATACATCATGACTGAACGTAAAATCACTGATTACCTCTCCTGCAATACTTACTTGATTGTTATCAAATACTTTATCTGTCATAACCGTACCTCTCCTTCCT
>JAQZBA010000122.1 GCA_029239365.1 Herbinix sp.
TCTAATGTGAAATCTGTTAAGGTTAGTGTTAACGGTGCAGCAAGAAAAATGTATGTTTGTACTTCCTGTCTTAGATCCGGTAAAGTAGAACGCGCATAAAGAAATGATGGGTGTCAGGGGATCTTGACACCCTCTTTTTTTATTCATGAAAGTTTATTATCTAATTGCAGAATAAATTATAGCCTAGCAGCAGGCAAAGAATGATGATACATATTGCTAAGATTCCATTTGTGATGAATAGCATGATTGTCATGCCAATGGCAATCCAGAACAGGATAAAACCTATCATTCTCTTCATGATAACCTCCAGTCTACCGATTTCTCTCGGTATGTCATATGGATTCACATCCATGGCACATTCATAGTACTATATATTATGCAGATGAATAGTTGGTTATCTCTATAATAATGAAAACAAAATGTTATTGTTGTAAAATATAGTTCTGACACTAGCTGGTAAAGTATGTGAATAAGCCGGTAGAAACATTGATACAAAAATAGTGGGTATACTATCATTAATACAGAGATTTTTAAGCTTCACTTTTCAAAACATGAAATAGCAGTTATAATAATAAATATAGAGTGGTAATAGATAGGAGGGTTAATATGAAAGGACATATGAATACACAAAACGGTGAGATATTAATTGATAATGATGTATTGGCTAAGTACGCTGGGGCTTCGGCTGTTGAGTGCTTTGGTGTAGTCGGCATGGCCTCCGTTAATATGAAGGATGGTATCGTTAAACTCCTAAGACGTGATAATTTGAGCCATGGTGTAAATGTCACGATTGACGAAAACAAATTAATAATTGACTTGCATATTATCGTATCCTATGGTGTGAGCATATCTGCCGTAGCGGATAACTTGATTAGTAATGTTAAGTATAATGTTGAAGAATTCTCAGGTCTTGAGGTAAAGAAAATTAATATTTTTGTTGAAGGTGTCAGAGTCATTGACTGATAATCCTGAGAAGAGCAACGTTTAAGGAGGAAGAACCAGTGGTTATGAAGACGATAGATGCGACGATGCTGAAAAAGATGTTCCTTGCCGGAGCAGTAAGTATTGAAGCAAAAAAAGAATATATTAACGAATTAAATGTATTTCCTGTTCCTGATGGTGACACAGGTACTAATATGACACTTACCATTATGTCAGCTGTTAAGGAAGTGAATGCACTTGAAAATCCGACCATTGAAGAGCTTGCAAAAGCGATATCCGGTGGTTCCCTACGTGGGGCCAGAGGTAATTCGGGTGTTATATTATCTCAGTTATTCAGAGGTTTCTGTAAGGAAATAAAAGATTCAAAAGAAATCAATGTGACAGTCATGACAAATGCCCTCCAGAAGGCCGTAGAAACGGCATATCGTGCAGTTATGAAGCCGAAGGAGGGAACTATCTTAACAGTTGCCAGAGGTGCTGCAGAGAAGGCGGCACAATTGGTATCCGAAACTGATGATATGGTTGTTTTTGGTCGAGAGGTGATTGCGCATATGGAAGTAGTGCTTAAGAATACTCCAGAGCTTCTTCCGGTATTGAAGGAAGCAGGAGTAGTTGATTCCGGTGGTCAGGGTTTACTTGAAATTGTGAAAGGTGCTTATGATGCTCTGCTTGGCAAGGAAGTATCCTTTGCAAGCGTTACAATGAGTGAAGTTTCCGACCGTGTTACAAGAGAGCGTATATCAACAGATGATATCAAATTCGGTTATTGCACTGAATTCATTATCAATCTGGAAAAAGAATATAATAGTAACATTGAAGAAGAATTTAAGACTTATTTAGAGTCTATCGGTGATTCTCTTGTTGTCGTATCCGATGATGATATCGTTAAGGTGCACGTACATACGAATGACCCGGGTCTTGCAATCCAGAAGGCATTAACGTATGGCTCCTTATCCAGAATGAAGATTGACAATATGCGTGAAGAGCATAATGAGAGATTAATTTTGGATGCTGAAAAGGCTGCTAAGAAGACTGAAGAGCCCAAGAAGGCAGAACCTAAGCCTAGAAAGAAAGCAGGCTTCATCGCAGTATCCATGGGTGACGGCTTAGACGAAATCTTTACCGGACTTGGTGTTGATTGTATCATTAAGGGGGGTCAGACTATGAACCCCAGCACAGAGGATATGTTAAATGCAATCAGTGAGGTGAATGCAGATAATATCTTCATCTTACCGAACAACGGCAATATAATTCTTGCTGCAGAACAGGCAAAGCATCTGACAGAAGATAAGAATATATATGTTATACCTTCCAAGACAGTACCGCAGGGAATTACAGCTGTTATCAATTTTGTTTTCGATAAATCACCGGAAGAGAATGCGCAGAGAATGGCAGAAGAGATGAAGAAGGTGAAATCCGGACAGGTGACCTATGCCGTACGAGATACCAGTATTGATGGTAAGGACATCAAACAGGGTAACATTATGGGTATTGGTGATAAGACAATCTTAGCGGTTGGAGCTTCCATCAATGATACTACCTTAGAACTTATCAAGTGTCTCGCGGATGAGGATAGTGAGTTAATCAGCTTGTATTATGGTGAAGAGATCAGTGAAGAGGATGCCAACGCCCTTGCTGCGGAAGTGATGGAATGTTATTCTAATCTTGATGTTGAGATTCACTATGGTGGTCAGCCAATCTATTATTATGTTTTATCCGTCGAATAGAATATTTTAGGCATCACACAATAATGCTTCCTTAGTGGTTCGGAGATCTATCGAACCACTTTTTCTTAGAAAATTAATATAAATATTAGTCGATTATAAAAGGAGATGGGGTATGGAAAAAGACAGATTACCAAAGCCGGGGCAGATTTATAATCATTTTAAAAACAAGCCTTACCAGATCATAACAGTTGCAACACATGCGGATACTAGAGAAGAGATGGTGGTCTATCAAGCCTTATATGGTGATTATAAGTACTATATCAGACCTCTCGACAGCTTTCTGAGTGCAGTAGACCATATAAAGTATCCCTTGGTGAAGCAGAAGTACCGTTTTGAATTACGCACACCAGAGGAGCTTGAAGAAGCATATGCTGCGATAGCTACAGAAGCAGTAAATAATAATCCACAGAACAAAGAAGCTGTGGTAGTTGTGGATACTGTAGAGACTGTACAGACTGTAGAGTCAGAAAAGATTGAAGAGAAAAAGCTGCAGACGGATGAGAGAGAGATCAGTTATGATAACATCGAATTCGAGGCATTTAAGGATAGTAACCAAGGACAGGATGAAGCTACTATAGACACCGAAGTGAAGAGTGAAGGCGTAAATGCGGTTCTTATGTTGTTTCTCGATGCGGAATCCTATTACAAGAAGCTTGAGGTGTTGACCTCTAACCGAAAGTTCATGAATGACCGATTAATCAACGATATGGCAGTAGCGCTTGATTGTGCCATAGATGAGGGTCCTCTGGACCAAAGAATTCAAGGACTGATCTATTGTCTTCAGGCCATGTGCCGATTTGAAGATAAGAGATTACGTTAGACATGAAGCTGAGATGAATGAAATTAAGGGGAGTGTTACTGTGCCTTTGGAAGAACTCAAAGGTAAAGTAACACTCCCCTTATACTAATGAATGCGTAGGATAGTGATTAACATAGTAACAGTGCCATCTGTTATTCCAGATTAAGCTTTCTCTTAAAGATAAAGTCTGTTCCCCAGTAATATAGTACATTCGTAAGAAGTAAAAAGCCTATGGTAATCGGGAAGATAATTTGTGGTACAGAGCTTGATTCTGAGAAGGATTTATTAAATAGTACTCCTAAAGTGATAAATAATACAGTCATAACAATCTGAATTACTGTGCCGATTCCGATATAAGCTGCAAAGGAACCAAGTACTTTATGACCATTAAATAATTGTCCAACAGCGATGGAAACATAGATAATCAGGATATTATTGATTAATCCGACTATCATAAGAACGATAAATTCAAACAGGAATAAACTCATATTGAAGGCTCCGAATTCCTGCTTCAGCTCTGAGATAAACATTTGGTAGCCATCTCTGAACAGATCCATGCGATCAGGAGTAGCCATTACTCCAAAGATAGAGAGGATAATCACTAGAATGCTCGCAATATTCCAAACAAAGGATACTAATAGCTTTGAATTGATAAGCTGGTGTGATTTGGTCGGCAGGGTAAACATCAGATACCCTTCATCTGTCATTAAATTCTTGTAAAAACGTAATACTATAATTACAAAGGACACGACCGCAATAGCGACGATGGATAGGCCGTAAGCAAAGGTTGCAAATACAGGGATGACGTTGAGAGCTCCCTTAAATTCAATACTTAATGCGATACGGTCAACAATTGTAAGAACGCACAGTACCAGATAGAGTGGCAACATTAATCTGGCAGTCGCCTTGAATTCATGTTTTAATAATTTACTTAACATTTGAATACCTCCCTGAATAATGTATCTACAGATTTGCCTTCTTTGGAACGAATATCCTCAACAGAGGCATGAAGGGTTATGTTACCATCCTTGATAAAAACAACTTCATCCAGAATCTTCTCAATGTCAGCAATCAGATGAGTAGAGATTAAGACGGTAGCATTTTCATTATAATTGGTGATTATGGTGTTTAAGATATAATCCCTAGCTGCCGGATCTACTCCGCCTATTGGTTCATCAAGGCAATATAAATCAGCATTTCGACTCATAACTAAGATTAGTTGAACCTTTTCCTTTGTTCCTTTGGATAGGGTTTTCATGCGTCTGTTAGCATCCAGATGTAATCGCTCTAGCATCTCATTGGCTCTTTTGGAATCAAAGTCCGGATAAAAGTCCTGGAAGAATTCGATAGTGTCTGATATTTTCATCCAATCAGGAAGATAGGTCTTCTCAGGTAAGTAGGATACGATCTTTTTAGTCTCAGGTCCCGGTAATTTACCATCTACCAGAATACTACCTGAAGTGGGTACGAGTAACCCGTTTAATAATTTAATCATTGTTGTTTTACCGCTGCCATTCGGACCCAACAGTCCAATGATACGGCCACGCTCCAAGGTTAGATTTACATTGGAGAGAGCGGTAAGAGCCGTAAATTTTTTGGATAGTGATTTACACTCTAAAATTGCACTCATTCTATTATACCTCCATGTTGCTGTTCGTCAGCAATTCAATTGTTCGATAGGAAGTTCCCCTATTTCTATCGACCGTTCTTTACGATATCGGTCACCAAAGCTAATGTTTCTTCCGGACTAAAACCTAATTGCTTCATCCGTTCAATAAAATCTAATATCTGTTCCTTTGCTGACTGCCCTTTTAACTTTGTGATCATAGCTTCATCCGAGGTAATGAATCTGCCACTGGTACGGTTGGCATATACAAGACCGATGCGTTCTAACTCGGATAGTGCTTTCTGCATAGTATTGGGATTAACCGTAGCTTCTGCAGCAAGATCTCTTACTGAGGGCAGTTTATCTCCCGGTTTAAACACTCCGGATATGATGCCTGCCTGTATCTGTTCAATTAACTGGATATAAACAGGTCGTTCTGAATCTAGCTCCCATTGCATCTTTATAACTCCTTCCATCTGTACTACTGTATTAAGTGGTTAATACAATAATACAATGTTGTAATTGAATTGTCAATATGTAATTATAATATTTTTCATATTTTTTTCCTTTTCCATTCCTTTAATATAGTTTATAATAAAAACAATGATTTGAATGATGTATCTAAGTGGAGGTGTACCCTTGGAAGCGAATGACAAGATTAAGGTAATCAAGGGAATCGGAGAGAAGACAGAGAAGCTTTTCAATAAGCTTGGAATAGAGACCGTACAGGATCTCTTAGAGCATTATCCCAGAGAGTATGAGGAGTTTGAGCGTCCGGTGATGCTATCCTCTATTGCGGAGGGTACTATTATAGCAATCGAAGCATCGATTACTGCGACTCCTAAGATTAAGAGAATAAGAAATCTTCAGATTGTGAATGTTCAGGTTAAGGATGGGTCAGGCGCTATACACCTTACCTGGTTTAATATGCCCTTTTTGCAAAAGACCCTTCGCAGCGGCTATCATTATATCTTCCGTGGTAAGGTTATCCGTAAGAATGGTGTTCTTATTATGGAACAGCCGGGAATCTATGAGAGAGAGAGTTACTATAAGCTTCTTAAGATAATACAACCCATTTATCCTCTTACGCAGGGGGTTACCAATACTATAATATCTAAGTCCATCAAACAGGTGCTGTCTGAGTTGGAGTTCGCAAAGGACTATATTCCGAAGCCGGTTGCGAAGGAGTATCAGTTGATGGACCGCACGAAGGCATTAAAGGAAGTACATTTTCCCAAGGACCGGGATAGTATGATGAAGGCAAGACAGAGACTGGTCTTCGATGAATTCTTCCTCTATGCTCTTGCGCTTCGTAAATTAAAAGAGAAGAAAACCATACTTCGTACAGAGTATCAGCTGCTAGAACGCAAGGAATGTGAGGAGTTAATAAAGAGTCTTCCCTATGCGTTAACCGGAGCCCAGCTTCGGGTATGGCAGGAGATGAAGCAGGACCTGCAGGGTGAATATGTTATGAACCGACTGATTCAAGGTGATGTTGGTTCAGGTAAGACAGTATTAGCAATCTTAGCTCTGGTGATGGCCGTTAAAAATGGATGTCAAGCCTGCTTTATGGTTCCCACGGAGGTGCTGGCCAAGCAGCATTATAAATCGTTAGAGGATATTGCCGGGCAATTCGGCTTCTCGATCTGTCTGCTGGTCGGCTCAATGACTGCGAAAGAGAAGAGGGAAGCCTATGAACGGATTAAGACTCATAAAACTGACATAATAATAGGTACGCATGCACTCATCCAAGAAAAGGTGGAATATGACCGACTGGGACTGGTAATTACCGATGAGCAACACCGGTTTGGGGTAAAGCAGCGGGAAGCCTTGATGAATAAGGGAGGCAATCCCCATGTATTGGTCATGAGTGCAACTCCGATACCAAGAACCTTAGCAATCATATTATACGGAGATTTAGATATCTCAATTGTAGATGAGCTTCCGGCTCAGCGTTTGCCTATCAAGAATTGTGTCGTTGACACAAATTATCGCCCGAATGCGTATCGTTTTATTGCCAAGCAGGTGGCTGAGGGAAGACAGACCTATGTCATCTGTCCGATGGTGGAAGAAAGTGAAGAAGTGGAAGCGGAGAATGTCATCCAGTATACGGAGCGGCTTCAAGAAGAACTTCCTACCGATACTATCGTGGAATATCTTCATGGTAAGATGAAACCAAAGGATAAGAACGAGGTAATGGAGCGCTATGCAAACGGTGAGATTCACGTTCTGGTATCCACAACCGTAGTGGAGGTTGGGGTAAATGTACCCAATGCAACGGTGATGATGGTAGAGAATTCAGAACGTTTCGGTCTTGCCCAGCTTCATCAGCTTCGAGGCCGTGTCGGTCGTGGAAAGCATCAATCCTATTGTATCTTTGTCTGTGGCAGCAGTAGTAAGGAAGCTTGGGAGCGTCTGGAGATACTGAACAAATCCAATGATGGCTTCTTTATCGCCGGAGAAGATCTGAAGCTTCGTGGACCGGGTGATGTCTTCGGTATCCGTCAGAGCGGTGATATGGACTTCAAGCTTGGGGATATCTATAATGATGCCAGTATATTAAAGGTAGCAGCCGAAGCGGTTAAAAGTCTGAAGGACGAGGAAGTTGATGCGATATTTGAGAACAATCCTTATCTTGAAGAACACATCTTAAATCGTAATTCGAATACACTTTAACGGTGGGTGGCTTAAAACAATCTTAAGAAATAAATGGTAATAAGTACTTTCTAAAAAAAGTGTTATCGCTTATACTAGAGTAAGCATAATTCTATTACAAACATAAAGAGGTAAGGCATGGAGAAGTTAGAGAAGATCAAAAGTCAGAACAGAACCGCTGAAGCAAAGCTGTCAATTGTAATTCCTGTCTATCAGGAAGGCAGTCACATCCGTAAATCCATCGAGGTCATTGAAGGGGTACTGATTACGAATCAGATACCTTATGAATTTGTGCTTGTTGATGATGGCTCCAGGGACAATACTTGGTCGGAGTTGAAGAATATGGCGGAACACAATGAGAATATTAACGCACTTCGCTTAAGCCGTAATTTTGGTAAAGAATCCGCTCTTTGCGCCGGACTGGAATTTGCTCAGGGAGACATGATTCTGGTAATGGATAGTGATCTTCAACATCCACCCTCACTAATTCCTGAGATGGTTAAGGCTTGGATCGAGGAAGGCTATGATGTCGTTGAGGGAATCAAGAGTGCCAGAGGGCGAGAGAATGTACTCTACAAGCTCTGTGCTAAAGTCTTCTATTACATTATCTATAAAACAGCGGATATTAATCTGGGACAGGCTTCAGACTATAAATTAATGGATCGAAAGGTGTTGGAGGCTTGGAAGGAGATGCCCGAGAGAGCGACCTTCTTTCGAGGAATGTCCGCTTGGTTGGGCTTCGACCGTAAACAAATCAGCTTTGAGGTAGCAGACAGAGCGAGTGGTAAGACGAAGTGGTCCATCCTCAGATTGATGCGACTTGCTGTCAATGCAATCACCTCATATACCTCGGTACCCCTTCACTGTATCACTGTACTTGGAATTCTAATGTTTATCGGTGCTATTATCCTGGGAATCCAGACCTTATATATGTATTTTTCGCATAAAGCTATGAACGGTTTTACAACAGTAATCCTGTTGCAGCTAATCGTCGGAAGCTCTATTATGATCAGTCTGGGCATGATCGGTATCTACTTGACCAAGATCTATAAGGAAGTAAAATCCAGACCGAGATACCTGGTTTCAAACTGCATCAGAGGCGGTGAGAAAAAATGATAGGTCTTCTCTATATCGTTCTTACCTTTGTATTAGGTTGGGCTATCTGTTCTATTGCTTTTCCAAAGCTGGATTCTATGGTAGAAACAGATTGCTTAAAGCGGAAAATATCTGTAAGCCCCTATATTCTCTTACTGCCGGCTTGGTATGTTACCGGAACACTGTCACTTACCTGGGTAACTTATCTACTGGCTTATTTATGTAAGGATGCCGGTGAACCACTGCTTTATGCCAATGGCATCGCGATGCCTCTCGCTTTCCTGTTCTCAGTACTTATCTATCTTATGAAGAAGCGCAGTGCTGTACAAGGAAGCCTCCGTTTGCTCAGTAAGGATAGGAAGTCAATCAGAATAGAGTTGGCACTGCTTTTCGCTGTAATAGTGCTTGCAGGAATATTAATGTGGACCACCTTCTTCGTCAATGGGGATAAGCTGTATGTCGGAGTGTCGGTGTTCAGCGATTTTTCACCCCATGTTGGGATGATTAGGTCTTTCTCCTTTGGTAATAATTTTCCGACGACCTATCCACATTTTGCAGGTGAGGATATTAAATATCACTTTATGTTCCAGTTCCTTGCCGGTAATCTGGAATATTTAGGACTTAGAATTGATTATGCTTTTAATCTGCCAAGTATGATCAGTTTTGTCTGTGCATTTCTTTTGCTGTACCTGTTGGCAGTGAAGATTACCGGTAACAAAGCAGCCGGTGTTCTGGCATGCACGTTTTTTGCCTTCCGAAGTTCTAAGACTTTATTCACCTACCTTACAGATATTCCAAAAGGAACCGGTATCTGGAAGGCCTTAACTGAGAATACTAATTTTATAAGCAGCACTCCAAATGAGGATTGGGGCTTATGGAATCTGAATGTATATTGTAATCAGCGCCACCTGGCGTTTGGGTTAACAGCCATGTTTTTTATTCTACTTCTTTTTCTACCCCATCTATATGCTATGTTTGAGGATATCAAGAAGTATCATCTGAAAAACGGGGAGCATAAGAAGAAGCAGGAGCATAAGAACAGCCTTAAGAAATTGGCAGGCCAAATAAAGGTTATATTTTTTACCAAGCAAGGATGGGAAGTTATAGAACTGCGTACTGCGATAGCTTCCGGTGTTTTACTTGGAAGCCTTTCCTTCTTTCACGGAGCGGCAGTAATCGGAGTTTTAGCGGTATTATTTGTAATGGCTATACTATCAAGAAGACGCTTAGAATACGTAATCATGGCAGTACTCACCCTGTCATTATCCCTACTACA
>JAQZBA010000123.1 GCA_029239365.1 Herbinix sp.
AACACAATTTTTTTCTTAAACTTAAAACTATGTTTTGCCATAGAAAAACCGACCTCCCAATCGTTAGATTTTTAGGTCTAACTTTTGGGGGTCGGTTCAAAGAATTATCTCAGGTGAGCTTTTTTTGTTCATGATAATTGATATTACTTAAAAGTACTTGCTATCATCTATTCACTTTCTTCTAACAAATGCATTATTTGTACTTCCGACAGAGGTCTGCTGAATAAATAGCCTTGAATCTTATCACACTCATGCTTAACTAGATAATCAAGCTGGCATTGTTCTTCTACTCCTTCTGCCACAACACTCATTCCCATAATCTTACCCAGGGTGATTATATGTCCGACCAGATCATCCTTGTTGTCGTCTGTAATATAGTCGATAAAGGATTTATCTACTTTTAAGGTGGTAATCGGTAGCTGCTTTAAGTAGCTTAGGGAAGAATAACCTTTGCCGAAATCATCCAGTGCAATTCTGATTTTATTGTCACGTAATATCTTAAGTCTGGATATGATGCGATCAAAGGATTCCATAAATATCGTTTCCGTAATTTCTAATTCCAAATACTCCGGACTTAATTGGTTCGAACGCAAGGCGTCCTCTACCACTTCAAGAAAATCAGATTGTAATAACTGTAGTATCGAGATATTCACAGATATCATATACCCTTGATACCCACTCTTCTGCAACTTTCGTAAGAACTCACAAGCACTACGAACCACCCAGGTACCGAGAGGGATAATAAAATGAGTATCTTCCGCCACCTTGATGAATTTATAAGGTGACACCGATCCCAAAACAGGACTATTCCATCGTAGGAGCGCTTCAAAGCCGGTAATTTTATTCGTCCTAATGTCCAGCTGAGGTTGATAATGCAGTTCAAATTCAAGGTTGTCCAAAGCACCTTGCAGATTCTTTTCTATCATAAATCGTTCTGTAAACACTTCATTCATTCTCTGGTCATAAACTACGTAATTCTTCCTTCCGGCTTCTTTCGCCTCGTACATCGCGATATCGGCATGCTTTAGTAGCTGTTCCAGATCTCTTCCATGCTCCGGACAAATAGCAATACCAATACTTAAGCTGATCTGAAGATTACTACTCAGACTATCAAAATCCTTCGCGAAGTTGGTAAGAAGAAAAGTGGCATATTCTTCAGCTTGCTCTCTTTGATCAATCTTCTCCATAATCAGTATGAATTCGTCACCGCTTAGACGATATAAGGAACAATTCTCACGTGTTAAAGCAGTTAATCTCTCACTTACCTTGATAATTAATTGATCGCCGAAGGCATGACCTAAGGTGTCATTCACGTATTTAAAATTATCAATATCTATGAATAAAAGCGCCGCCTTCTCCTCTTCTGAGGTAGTCAATATGGGCCTCTCATATAACGAAAGCTTATTTAATAATCCGGTCAGAGAATCATAATATGCCAGATGGAGCAATTTATCTTCACTTTGTTTTATCTTTTCATTTATTAGTATCATTTCATCAAATTGCTGCTTTATTTCCTCATCCGATGCGGTCAGCTCCTCATAAAGCTCACTCAACTCCTCATTACTCTCCTGCAGGCTCTTCTTCATATTATTAATTTTCCGAATATAAAATAATAAGATACTTACAAAAGCAAATAGGACAGCAAAGGCTGCAACCACACTAATAACCAGGGTCTTATAGGTCTCATAAAACGAAAACGGCTTGTTAATGATCTCCCCATCCTCCGGTAAAGCCTTCAGTGGAATATGAAATCGTACCAACTGGTCATAATCGAATACCGTACGAAGGGAATCAGGAATGATAATCGGTATGGAATTAGGATCTTCGCCCATAAGGATAAGGATTGCAAGCTCTGCCGCAGATTCCCCCAGCATTCTTCCGCTCAGCAAGGAACCTCCGATAATTCCATGATTAATTCCAAAATCATATAAATGGTACACCGGAACACTGCTGTTCTCACTCAGTTCCATGGTGACATAGCTATTGTCATAGAGCCTGTTATTGATATCACTAAAATAGGTCCCTATTAGTATAATACTAAACTCGTCCAATTCACCGGCCTTTTGAACCGCATCCTCAAAGGATAAGTCACTCCAGGATATCACTTCTAAATTCGAATCAAACTCGTTCACCATATTCACTACAATATTAGTCGTGGAAATACCGCTCTCTGAATTATCATTCATAAGATAGATTTTTTTCAATAAAGGATTAATTTGTTTTGCTATCTTTAAGGTCTGTGTTGGATTGATTACCTCTACAACCCCTGTTACTCCTTCATAGTTAGATGTAATCGAGTTCACACCTTCTATATTAACTCCGGAGAAAACAACCGGAGCATCGGAAAACAACTCATCTCTATATTCTAAAGCAAATTCAAGCGCTGCATCATCTGTAGTTATAATAATATCTATTGTCTTATTCGTATATTTGAAATTATAATAGTCGATTAGGTAATTGATGTTTTCTATCGAATTATAATTTTTCCAGTCCATGTATTCTATGAGGAACGAGAAATTATGCCCCCCATCTTGCATCTTATCCATGATACCTTCCGTTTGTTCCTTGGACCATGCAAAGCCTTGATGGTATGAATTAAGAATAAGTACATTTTGAATATCCTCATCCGCATATGCATATTTATTTGGTGAAAAAAAGATGCCAAAAAACAAAATAACAATTCCTATTACCGTTATTTTATATAACTTCCAATCTCCTCTAATCATTTGAACCCCCACTCGTATAATTACCATTCTTATCTGTGTTTAAATAATGCTCCGATATTTCCTTCGTCTATCAGTTCTTTTCTTCTGATTTATTCAATCAAGCATATGGGATTATGACCTTATATTACAAAAAAATTGAATTTATTACATCTTTTTCTCTTCATTATATACTACCTTCCAACTCCTGCCAAGAGTATTTTTTGTCACTAATTCATTCGGTAAAAATGCATTCTTATGACATAGTTTGACCCAGGGGCATGATACATTTGAAACACAAAATCTTAAGGAGCTAACATCATGCCATTTCTAAACCCGATCCATAAACCCATACTTCGCCAACCCCAAGGGCATCCCATCGCAGTCAGAGTATCATTTAATTCCATCGGTGAGTTTATTCCAAGATCATTTTGTATCGAAGATGATACCCAGGAGCTCTTCAAATATAAGGTTAGTTCTGTAAAACTAATAAAATCTGACAAGTTTTATAGTAAAACCTTCTACTGCACTTTTGACGCCCATGGGTATCGTAATGATATCGTGCTTCACTTCGATACCCATAAGCATTTCTGGATGATGGGTTAAACATCTCAATAAGCATATGAAAAGGAAATTAATGTCATTTATCCACGATGCTTTGTTGATAATGTGGATAAATGGTAATTATTTCTAATTGTTTTTCGACTCTTATTCTATAAAAAGTGACATATTAACAGTAAAATTGATATAATACAGAACAAACATACCTATTATTACATATGATGATATTGGAACTGCTTTTACTTTTTAACTTATTACAATGGCCAGGAGGTAATAATCATGTTTCAATATCAATCATCCGACAAGTTCTTAAATTGTTTTGATAATAAATTCTGCAACAATATACAGATACCAAGCTTACCGCTTAGAGGACCTAAATCCTTTGACCAAATCCTTCATTATATTCAGAAAGCGATCGAGGACGAAGCAAATGCAGCTGATTTTTACCGGCATCTTTTAAAAGAAGCGCCAAATAAGCTCCACTGTGAATTTATTCAACATGCTTATGAGGACGAACTGGAACATTTACAGATCTTTACCAAGCTATATGAGTATTATACCGATTGTGAACCAAAGTATTGTGTCAACCCGGTCTCTTATCCATGTTATAGGGAAGGTCTTTTAAAGGCTCTCATCGGGGAATTGGAGGCGGTTGAATTCTATCGTAATGTACAATTATCTACCATGGATCAAGTTATCATCGATACCTTCTATATGGTTATGGTTGATGAACAAGGGCACGCAACCATGTTCAGCACCTTATACAACAGTTGTCCATGCAAATAAAAGATCTTCTCTGCCCCTTGCCTGCAGTCCGTACAAAAGGGCTCAGCTCAGCATAAAACTGCGCCCATGCCGCGCACACATAGAATCAGAAAGCTCACATTTTCATGTGAGCTTTCATGTATTCAGACTATATTCTATTCAATCCTCATGTTGCATTAAGCCTCGCCTCAGGAATGAGGTTCCTAAAGGATTCCCTTAGCATCTTACATGCTTACGTTTAAATCCAATCTTCCCTTTATCAGCTGCATTTTGGATATAATCTACTGCTGTAATCGCTTGACTTTGTGATAGACCCTTAGCTACATCAACACTTCCAACTTCCTTAGCAATCCGCAATGCTTCTTCATGAAGCGGCAAATAAGAGATACCAACCGCTGTAATAAATTCAATCATTGCATGCCTCGTACGGTTTGGCTGATTACGAATTGTATCCCGCACCCGATTAAGCATAGCAAAAAGCTTGTCCTTATCGAATTCAACATCTTTACGTGTTCCTAATAACCAATTGTAGCAACACCAACCTGCTGACATAACTAATTCTTCTCCACTATCAATCCACTTGTCAGCTACCGTAAATGCAATCTCTGTCTCGGCTAGGGTTACAGACACTATAAAGTCCGAAACCATATAAAAATAAGCGTCTTTGATCCAACGATCAAAATCTTCTTCCGTCATTTTCTTAGGCTCAGCTATCATACCAGCCAGATACATGGCATCATAATTACCTGTGGAATAAAGCTGCTCGGCCAAAGGCTGGTTGTATTTAATCCTCTTAAAAATCGGAGTCATATCGCTTATTGTTACACCAAAAACAGGTTCCTGCGCACCATTTCCAACATACATTTTCTTCGTACGCTCTTTACCAAGTGATTTTAGTTCCTCCATAATTTCGTTAAGTTCCATTCGCAATTCCTCCTTTATGATAAGCTGTCACATTGAAATCCCCTATGAGCAACGGTATTCCTTTATGCCTATTGGTTAGAATTAGCCTTTATGCGTATCAATATATTGCTGAAGCTGATTATGCCATTCTACTGTGTCGTAAATCTGCGGTTGTGTCGCTTCACCCATAAGAAGATCAAGCATATAGCTCGGAGTCTTTCCACCGAGATACATCGATTTGATACAGGAGATACAGTACACACATACCTCGTCGCAAGGCATAGATGCTGCTCTTTTCTTCATTTGTAGATGAACCTGTTCCAGCGGAAGCTTCTCATAATAATCATCTCCGCAGCATATGGAACGGGTTCCGTTAAATTCCGTCTCCACAATGGTTATGTTCATCTTGCCAAGCAAACTTCGTATAGCCCTATGCACCTGAGGCTTTTCACGTACCGGGCAAGCATCCTGCACCGACAGCTTCCTACCTTTATAATCCGGGTAAGGGAAATTAGTAAGCCCATCAATCACTTCCCACAAGGATACTGTTGCTATTCCCTCATACAAGCTTCGGAAACGTCTATCGCAGCCAGCGCATACATTAATAATCAAGGAACCCAATTCTACCTGAGGATTATAGTGACAGCATATCTTGTGCAGTTGAGTTTCACCGTAATTTTGATTCAGAAACGAAAGAATTCTTTCTTCCATGTCGGGCTTGTAGATACTTAAAGCACATCCCGGATTAAAATATATCTTTGTCATATGCTATTATCCCCCAATTTATCATCTCTTGCTTGTATCACACCTTATATAATAATTATTGTTAGGTGATTGCGAAACTCATAACTTATATGAATTGTATACACAGTAAGTACTGTTCCGGAGCGGAAGTTAAGCCCGAAGGAAGCGTTGGAGCGGTGGAATAGTATTTACTGTGTATACAATTACAAAAACTATTCTGTTTCGCAATTACCTAAATAATTATTGTAGATACAATAGATCTCTTAGCATAGGATGAATCGTTGCATAAGCGTAGCTACAACCTCTCACATGCTGTGCATATACCATGGCAATCTGGTTGCTAGGGTCCATGATAATACATGCGCCTGCTGCACCGTCCCAACCAAATATACCACTCGGAGCCTTGGCATTACACTCTTGGGGATCTAAAAGCACTTGAACACCACAACCATAACCATAACCCACTCTTCCCATCTTATTCACCAATTCTTCTCTTTGGGTGATCCCCAGCATATTGGTTCTCATGAGATTGATGGTGTCTTCCTCCAGAATTCGAATTCCCTTGGCACTGATGCCACCACAAGCCAATGTATCTGCAAACTTTCCATAGTCCTCCACACAGCTGATCAGTCCCGCTCCACCGCTCTCATAGCTCTCCGTTAACTGATAGCAGCAAGACAGCTCCATCTCGGTCGATACATGATTATCATTGTCATACATATATTGTGCAGCCAAACGTTGATTCTCATTGATCGGTTTTGCAAAATAAGTATCCTTCATCTCCAAGGGATCGAATATATTCTTAGAAAAATACTCCTTCAGACTCATTCCTGACACCACTTCAATGATGGCACCAACTACATCATGGCTTAAGCTGTATTCAAAATGTTCCCCCGGTTCAAATTTTAGAGGAGATTCAATCAATGCATTTACCAATTCCTGTGTTGTTGCTTGCTGTCCTTTTTCATTTATAACACGTTCAATTCCGGGACGCTTCAAATCATAATCCAGACCGGATTGCATGGAAAGCAAATGTCTTACCAGCAATTCCTTCTGTGCAGGCACAGCCTGATCTTCCTTCCATACGTTCAGACTTGCATAATCAGGCAAGAATAGGGATACCGGTTGGTCCAGATCTATTTTACCTTTTTCGACAAGCTGTAATATTGCTGTCATCGTGATCAGCTTCGTAGCAGAGAACATCAAATATAATTCGTTCCCTTGCATTCTTTTCGTTTTTGCACTGTCCGCATAACCATTGAAATGGCGATAAACCAGTTCATGATTTTTATAAATCATACAATCAACAGAAGGAATTCCTTCTGCTTCCAGTGAATCTAAATAGCTTGTTATCTTTTCAAAATTCATGATTTACCTCTCCCTTAAAGTCTAATTCCTTGATTGCATTATATCAATTACCAATTCATTAATCAATCTTCTTCCTCTATTCCCAAGAAACTCACATTGGAAAAAACCCGAAAGACCTGTAGAATAGGTAATGCGTAATAGTTACTGAACAATCAGCACTCTGAAGGAGGTTACTATGAAACCAGTTAAAAAGATATTCATTATTACCCTTTGCATCCTTTTATTATCCCCGGCTATGGCAGCAAGTGCTGCTAGCTATACTGTAAAATCAAATGATACACTTTATTCGCTCGGTAAGTTATTCAATACCAGTGTGAAATCCTTGCAGTATTCCAACAATTTTGATGAAAACAGCCTATCCCCAGGAGATAAAATCTATGTTCCTGCTCATGTATATAAAGTAAAAAGTGGTGACTCTTTGCACAAGATCGCTACGAAGTACGAGATACCCCTATCAAACCTAAAAAAGGCAAATGGTAAAAAGGCAGATTCCATCAAACCCGGTCAAAAATTAATGATACCCGGTGTGAAACCCAATAAAAAATCCGATACCGTGATCTCCTATTCCGGTAATGACGTGGATTTATTGGCAAAACTGATTGAAGCCGAGGCTGCCGGTGAGTCCATGAAAGCAAAGATTGCAGTTGGAGCAGTTGTAATCAACCGTATTCAAAGTAAGGATTGGGCTCCTACCATATCTAAAGTAATTAATCAGAAGTTCGGTGAGTATTACCAGTTTACACCGGTAAAAATCGGTACAATTCATAATACACCCTCCAGTGCATCAAAAAAAGCTGCCTGGATTGCCATGTATGGCAGTGATCCAAGCAACGGTGCTATCTTCTATTTTGATCAAAGTTCAAAGAACAAATGGCTATGGTCTAAGCCAATTAAGGCTCAGATTGATCACATGGTATATGTAAAATAATACAACTCCACATCTGAATCTCATAAATCCATATAATATGGAATATAATCAAGAGGCTGTCGCATAATCAAAGGTTTACTACCTTGTGATTTTGCAACAGCCTCTTGGTTCATTTTATCCTATATCGTCCTTTGATTGTGGATGATACCGACTAATTTCAGCCATTACCACCATATCCTTTGAAGTGATTGCAGCTAAGATCCTTCTTCCTAAAAAGACTTAACAGGCCATACCCAAAACATATCTATCTTATTATATTCGCTCATTAATCCGTCGCCATGATACACTCCCCATACGGAAGAGTCAGGAAATACTACACCCTCTGAAGAGCTCCATAACGATTTACCTTCAAAAAGACCGGCACCAACAACTGCTTTGTTCATGTACATTTTCTCCAGCTCATCTTTCGAAGGCAAATACCAATCGCTGAATCCTCCGCCATTGTAACCTTGTGCAACACTTGCTGCGTTAGGCATAAATGAATTATCCTGTGCAATCATACTAGATGTATTAGTAGACCCACTTCCTAATAAAGTACTTGTTCCTACAGTCATCATTGTCGTATTGCTCCACACGACTTCATAACCACTATCCGGATCTCCCATAACTTCTGTAGCAGCAATTAATCCATGCTGCACCGTAGCATTGTACCCTGGATCTCCAGGCTGGAGTAGATAGACAATTATCCCGCCTTCATAGCTATCTCCGACAGACAGTAATGGTGCTCCCTTTGCCCATGTTCCATACTGAGTACCGGTGTAAGTGCCTGCTCCACCGCTTGCATATGCGTTACGGAAGTTAGTATTCTCATAGGATAAGAAGTTGTCCCCAATCGTAACATTTGAGCCTATCGTTATACTGGTAATAGAGTTATTAAAGAAAGCCCATGTATCAATTATGACATTACTTGGTATTGTTATTGCAGTCAGATTATTCTCATTAAATGCAAATATTCCGATCCTTACTACGGTATATCCATCGATCACTGATGGTATTGTTAGTGATGTACTTGAACCAAGGTAATCGACGATGGTAGCAGTCATTCCGTTCCTTGTATATTGATAGTTACTATCTACAGAAGTAACAACACAATTCTTTATAGTCACGGGAATATTAGAGGTGTTCAGTATTCCAGCCTCCGTTACCGCTGCCGCCTTAATTACCGCATTCAATGTAATATCTTCTGTAACCGCAGCTGTTGCTGCGTGGATAAAAGTAACTACCAACTTGCCTGCATTATTTGTAACCGCATAGCTCATGCCAGCCGGAAGGGTAGCAAAGGAAATAACATTTGTAGGATCCATAGCTGCTAAGACTGCCGCATCCTTCAAGGTGCCCTTTGTTAAAGTGAATTCTAACTTATCACCGACTGCTACTGTCACATTATCTACCTGCATCATAACAGTTGAATCACTTGCCGACCCTTCGATTTGCTCTGCTACATTCTCAGCTCCCACTACGAAGAGAGCATACTTTACTACCGTATTTGCTGCTGTAACCTCATACAATAGAATCTGATCCGAAGCAGTCACCCCTGTAATATTATCTCCGGAGGTATAATTTGATCTGATCTGAATGTCAAAATCCGTTTCGCCTACTGCCAATGGGTTAATTACCGTTCCACCTGAGTAACGAATCCATTTTAGATTGTTTCCGCTCCCCTGTGTATAGGTTATCCGGGTAGCTCCTGCCACGGTTCCCTTTGCTACAGTATAGCCTGTGATGAGCGGTGTTGCAGGCGCTATATCTCCTGATGCTAGCGTAATATCCACGAATTTAACTACTTTGTTTGTTGCTTGTTCATATTCATACAATCCAATATGTTCTCCAGCTAACGCAGAATTAATATTACCCCCCGAGTTATACAACTGTACTCCATTGATGCTGCTCATATCAGTTCCGACCGCCGGTGTCGTAAAAGCACCTGCCTGCTTCACATATTTAAGTTTATTTCCAGCCCCCTGTGCATAGGTCACCTTCGTTGACAGTCCATTTGTTCCAGGTGCCACTGAGTAGCCTGTGATGGCAGGAGCAAGGGCAGCTACAATATTGTTACTTGATGGTGCTGAAACAGATG
>JAQZBA010000124.1 GCA_029239365.1 Herbinix sp.
CTTCCGGCAGCAGATAAAATTATCCCATGTTAATTTTGCTTATGATCAGAAGCAAATCATCAAGGATGCTTCCTTTACGATTGAGAAAGGTAAGAAGTACCTAATTAAAGGTGTCAGCGGAGCCGGAAAGACGACATTAATGAATCTTCTGGCGATGATTTATGATGATTATCAAGGCAAGATTACGGTGGATGGTATCAATTATAATGAGATTTCAGAAAGATCTTTTCATGAAAAGGTTGCTTTTATCTATCAGGATGTATTCCTATTCGAGGATACCATTAAGAATAATATTACTTTATATAAAGATGTTGCGCAGGAGCAAATTGATTACGCGGTGAGAGTTTGTGGCTTAGATTCCATCGTAGCAGAGAAGAAAGATGGAATTGAAGAGAAGCTAACCGAGAATGGTAAGAATCTCTCCGGTGGTCAGCGGCAAAGAATCTCAATCGCCAGAGCAATAGCGAAGAATGCCGAAATTCTGTTCGTTGATGAAGGAACCTCCAGCTTAAATGAAGAATTGGGACGAGAGATTGAAAAGGTATTCTTGGAGCTTGATAACACGGTAATTGCCATAAGTCATCGATATTATGAAGGTATTACAGAGAATTACGACTATGTTCTGGAGATGAAGAATGGAGAGGTTCATAGTTACCCCGCGAAGGATTTCTTTGAGGAGGTAATCACATGCTAAAAAAATACTATAGAATATTCCCATATCTATTCTTAGCCCTAGTAATCACAGCAATTTCTGCAATTCTTGATGGTATTGTAACCAGAAGAATGATGCTGATGCTGGACTATGCCTTGGGTGGTGACATGGAGACCATGAAGCATAGGGCGCCGATATTACTGATTCTGGCAGTGTGCATGGTGCCACTGGGAATATTAGTTGCAATGGCGAATAACTATTACAAAAGAAAAGCCAATATCAGCATAAAGAAGTATTACATCAAAAAAGTATTTGGCAAAAACATCGCTGAGTTCCAAAAGGAAAACAATGCAAAATACTTGTCTGCGATGACGAACGATTTTGATACCTTAGAAAACAACTTAATCACCGGTATCTATTCAGTTGGTAGCGGCGTAGTAAACTTTCTTGTGGGAATCTGGTTGCTATCAACTGTTGATACCAGGATGATATTTTTGGCCGCAGTGATTATTGTGGTTAATCTGACGATATCAATCGCGACCTCCAAACCTACGAAGAAAGCCTATAAGGAACGCAGTGATATGTTTGACGGCTATACCTCGTATATTAAAGAAATTCTCTCCGCCTTCCATATTGTTAAAAATTATAATCTTCAGGAACGAGTAACGGAAGATTATAATCATAAGAGTGAGGCAATTCAGCAGAAGGGTTTTCTGATCGAACGATTACTTACCTTTGTGTATGGTGGGCAGCATTTGTTCATCAATGGTTCTCTGCATGGGGTTATCTGCGGCATTGGATACCTAGCATTTCTGGGAAAGGTTACTCCGGGAGGATTATTACTTGTGGTTGAGGGCATTCAGCGTATGATGTGGCCATTATTCAATATAAGCGAGAATCTACCGAAGCTATTTACCTCCGGTGATCTTATTCGTAAGCTAGAGAAGACATTGGAGAATACGAACTCCTATCCGGAGACCGTGGACCTGCCTGAGTTTAAACAGGAAATCGAATTCAAACAGGTAGCCTTTCGCTATGAAGAGGAAGAAGGATTAATTCTCACGGACATTAATCTGAGGATTAAGAAGAACGGGAAATATCTTATAGTTGGACCAAGTGGTGGCGGAAAATCAACACTGCTCAAGCTATTTCGTAAATATTTTCAGCCGTCTGCCGGAACTATTTTAATCGATGGCTGTGATTTACGGGATGTGAAGCGGGATCAGTACTATAAATTAATTGCTAATATTGAGCAACAGGTATTTATCTTTGAAGATACGATTAAGAATAATATTACTCTATATAAGGAGTATACGGAGCAGGAGATTGCTGCAGCCCTTGAGGCTTCGGGCCTGACCGATTTTGTTCATCATCTGCCCGAGGGATTGGATTCCATAATCTATGATAATGGTAAGAATATCTCAGGAGGAGAACGAAGCAGAGTTGTGATCGCAAGAGCCTTATTGAATAAAGCCAGTATCCTATTCATGGATGAGGCCTTTGCATCCTTGGATATGGAACGAGCGAGAGAAATAGAGAAGACGATCTTAGGGCTAAAGGATATGACTGTAATCAATGTAAGTCATATCATCTTTAAGGACACCAGAGAGCTATATGATAGAGTGATTACAGTAAAGAAAACGATCTATTAGCAGAACAAAAGCTACTCATAAGATTGCCGTTTACAACCTAGGATTGTAAAGCATAAAAATTGGTATTTGTCACATAATAAAGTATATTATTCATGACGATGGATACAAAGCTACAATTATATGGAGGCAAAATGAAGGCTGATGAACGACTGACCAAAGCTTATAGACATGCTAAAGTAGAGCATTTTGATAATAACTCAAAATATATTATTTTCAGTGATTCTCATCGAGGTGACGATAGTGTATCAGATGAATTTACCAGAAATCAGAATATATTTCTTCATGCGCTAAATTATTACTATAAAGAAGGCTATACCTATATAGAAGCAGGGGATGGTGATGAACTCTGGGAATACAAGAGCTTCCGGGTGATTCGGCTTGCCCATACGGATGTATTTACCGTCATTAAGAAATTTTATGATGCTGGCCGTTTCCTTATGTTATATGGAAATCATAATATTTATCTCAAGTCAAAGCGCTTCGTTCGCGATAATTATTATCAATATTATGATGAATATAATCAGATCAGAGTAGATTTATTCAAAGGCTTGAAGCCTCTGGAAGCCTTGATCCTCCGGCATAAAGATACGAAGCAGAAGATTTTTATAATACATGGTCATCAAGGAGACTTCATGAATGACCAGGGCTGGTTTGTAGCGATGTTATTATTACGGTATTTTTGGCGGTATCTGCATGTCGTAGGCTTTGATAATCCGACCAGTCCTGCACTTAATCTATATAAAAGACATAAGGTCGAAAGGATATATGATAATTGGATTGAACAGCATAAGATGATGTTGATCTGTGGACACACCCATAGACCTAAATTTCCCAAAAATGATGATCTGCCTTATTTTAATACGGGCTGCTGCATTCGTACCCGCGGTATCTCCGGTATCGAGATCATAAACGGTGCGATCTTAATGGTTGATTGGAGAATAGCAACGGACGAAAATGGATGTTTGTGTATTCATAGAACAGTTGTCCGAGGACCTGAGCCGATTGATAATTATGATTGCAAAAACAATCCCTATACCGCTCACTGCAAAAAATATGATGATGATTAGAGCTTCAAGCAACTGACATGGAAATCAATTTCATTAAAGAATCATAGCAATACTTATAAAGCTGAACAATCGTAGCTCATACGATATGTTCAGCTTTTAATTCATGACAAGTGAATTGATTTATCAATTCATCTTGTTTGACTGGAGTTTTTATAAATCTTTAAGCGAATATTACATTAGTATAGTAATAATATTTAAAATAAAAGTAAATATATACTATAATTTTCCAAATACGACATGGTATTTATCGAATTATGTTATATTATATAAGTAAAGATCACCATATATCTGCTTTGACTCTTAATCGACATTGAAACTACTTCACTCTGGTATGTTATTCAAATTCTACTTGTCTTACGATTCCATTAGAAACCCATAATATAAAACGAGAAGCTTCATTGCCCACGGACGACACTACAACAAGATCTTAAGTATCTTTTATTGTGTTGTCTATAAACTGAACCATTAACTAAAGAGTGACTAAATCAAACGTGTAGTATAACAAAATGAAGTGCTTTATGAAAGATAATATTCAAATAGTATGTAGGGGCGTGTTTCTAAGAGATGATATTTAAGGAGGATTATTGTATGCGTAAGTTAAACAAGAAAGTATTGTCAGTATTATTTGCTATTTCCATGAGTTTTACCAGTTTATTTGCAGGAACTGCATTTGCAGCGACAGACTATTGGCAGAATTGGACTGATGGCGGTGGATACGTTAACGCTACCAATGGATCTGGTGGTAACTATAGTGTGAGTTGGACAAATTGCGGGAATTTTGTAGTCGGTAAAGGCTGGAATTCCGGTAATGCTTCTCGTGTTTGTAACTACAATGCCGGTGTATTTGCACCCTCCGGCAATGGATATTTGACGTTCTATGGTTGGACAAGAAACGCACTCATAGAATATTATATCGTCGATAGCTGGGGTACCTACAGACCTACCGGAACCTATAAGGGTTCCGTGAGCAGTGATGGCGGTAACTATGACATCTATACGACAATGCGTTATAATGCACCTTCCATCGACGGAACGAAAACTTTCCCTCAGTATTGGAGTGTTCGTACGTCGAAGAGAGGAACCGGAAGCAATGTTGCAATCACATTCAGCAACCATGTGAACGCATGGAGAAGCAAAGGAATGAATCTGGGAAGTAGCTGGGCTTATCAAGCATTATGCGTTGAGGGATACCAAAGTAGTGGTAACGCTAACGTAACGGTTTGGTAATAGATTGTCTACAAACAGGTAACTTACGGGGAAAGACCGTTAAAGTATTTTTAAATTTGATATAGCTTAGGCCAGCCGCTCTCACGGCAGGAGGCTTTCTATATCGAAATCGATACTTACCTACATACTATTTGAATATTACCTTTCATTAAAATGAAGGATTTTAATTAAAAGGAGTAGATTAATGAAAACGCGTTTGGCTTTACTTATCCTTGTAATCATGTTTGTTCTCAGTGCTTGTTCGAAGGAAGAATATGATAATTTTATATTCGTAAAAGGAGGTACTTTTGTGAACACGAAGTCCAACCTCTATGATAAAGGTGTAACAATAGCAGATTTTTATATCTCAAAATATGAGGTAACACAAAAAGAATGGATGGAGGTGATGGATCTTAATCCCTCAGAATTCAAAGGGGAGGATCTACCGGTCGAAATGGTAACCTGGTATGACTGTGTTGATTATTGCAATCTTAGGAGTATAAAAGAGGGCTTAGAGCCGTATTACAATATTGATAAGAAACACAAAGATCCAAAGAATAAGAATGAGAACGATACTATAAATTGGACGGTAACGATTAACGAGAGTGCGAAGGGTTACCGATTACCGACGGAAGCTGAGTGGGAATATGCTGCCGGTGGAGGTCAGTTAAGCAAGAGTTATCAATACAGTGGAAGCGATAAGGTTGAGGATGTAGCTTGGTTTTGGAAGAACTCCGGAGATAAAGCATTAACAGGAGAATGGTTCTGGGCTACGATAGAAGGCAACAATAATACAACAAAAGCAATCGGTGGTAAGAAACCCAACGAGTTAGGAATCTATGATATGTCAGGGAATGTACGGGAATGGTGTTTTGACTGGTATGGTGATGTCTTAGATAGTGATAGCGGCTATGTAAGGGTTTGGAGAGGTGGTGGTTGGCTAGGCGATGAAAGGGCTTGTGATACTACCTATCGGGGTAATTTTGAGGCGTATAGCATGGGCTTCGATCATGGGCTTCGGGTGTGCATAAATGAGTAGACCGGATTAAACAGATAAATCATAGTATCTTCTTTTATTGGTTGACAGATAGATCAATTTAATCAATAATAAGAATTGAAAACAGCATTCCGATACAAAGGAAACTATCATAATGCTGAATACTATGGAAAAGGTGATAAAATGTCAGATAGAAGTGATGAAGAATTATTAAAGCGGCAAGTACAAGATATGATGAATGAGGAGCAACAAACAAAAGAACAGGAAAATGTCCTTATACCGGTCAGAACCCCTTCGGTTAAAAAGAAAAAACATAAGGGCTTAAAAACGGTAGGATTTATCATACTTGCTCTCGTTGTAGTGATTGGATTTTTTATCGGAACAAGACCCGGACGTAGCATTCTATATAAGTCTGCAAGTAGCTTTGTATTTAAGAATATGAATAACGAAGAAGCAATCAAGGAATACGAAGAATCAGGCGATATAGTTCATGCAGAGGATGCAAGGCAAGAAGATTATGTTACGAATTATCTGATCTTCGGTATTGAAGAATTCGGTGGAGCAAGAAACACCGATTCTATGATGATTGCTACAGTTAATACCAAGGATGATACTCTGAAGCTTACCTCCTTGCTCCGAGACAGCTATGTTGACATCCCGGATCATAATTCGAATAAATTAAATTCTGCTTATTCAAGAGGCGGAGCCAGAATGCTGGTGGATACAATTGAGCTTAACTATAAGATAAGGATCGATGGCTATGCATCCGTTGATTTTAAATCCTTCGAGAAAATTGTTGATCTGATTGGTGGAGTAACAATCGAACTTGGTAAGGAAGAAGCACAATATCTGAATACGACAAACTACATATCTAAGAAAAAGTATCGTAATGTAAAGCCAGGTATCAATCATCTGAATGGTAATCAGGTAATGGGATATGTTCGTGTACGAAAGGTAAAGACCCTTGGTGGAGTAAATAATGATTACGGACGTATCGTTCGCCAGCAGAGAGCTCTAAAAGCGATCTTCGCTAGTGTAAAGTCACCGAAGAATCTAATTAACATCCTTTCTATAACTAAGGAAAGCTTGAGCTATGTGACAACGAATCTGACGCAAAAGCAGATTGAACAAGCGATGGCTGATGTTGTTGAGAATAGAATGAAATCACTTGATACTTTCCGTATTCCGGTGGATGGTGCCTTCGATTCTCCCAAGAAATATAATGGAGTTACCTATCCTATCGTATTGGACTGGAATATCAATCGAATTGAATTATACAAGTTTATCTACGGTGATACCGAGAAAGAAGCGACTACCGCTTTGAAATAATAATCCGGAATAAATACAGTTAGAAAGTCTGCTTATTGGCAGGCTTTTTTCTGTTAAAATAGGAGTAGATTACCGGGTTCTAATATTAGAGAAGGTTATTTATTGTATTGCTATAAATTGTCATATCACAACATAACGTACTCTTCAGAACTTGATACACTATATTTTGTATGAAAATCATAAAAAATGGTACAAAGCGGATTGCTTTTTCTTCCTATCTGTTTTATAATACAATTCTCACACAAAGTACTTAAGGAGAAGAAAAGTATGAAGACAATTAAACGAAATGGTGCAGAAGAAGTATTTGATCTGTATAAGATCATAGCAGCTGTGAAAAAAGCGAATGAATCAGGGGAAAAGACTTACCTGAATGATGAACAGATTATACATATAGCAGAGTATGTGGAATATAAATGCAAAAAATTAAGCAGAGCCGTATCTGTCGAGGAGATTCAGGATATGGTGGAAGACCAGATTATGGCTACCGGAGCCTTTGATTTGGCAAAACGGTATGTAAAATATCGTTATCAAAGATCCCTGATCAGAAAAGCGAACACAACAGATAACCGAATTCTCACCTTAATTGAAGGTAACAATGAAGATGTGAAGCAGGAAAATTCCAATAAGAATCCGACCATCAACAGTGTTCAGCGTGATTATATGGCAGGCGAAGTAAGTAAGGATATTACCCGAAGATTACTTCTTCCTGCAGAAATTGTGGAAGCGGATCAAGAGGGAATCATCCATTTTCATGACACGGATTACTTTGCACAGCATATGCATAATTGTGACCTGGTTAATCTGGAGGATATGCTGCAGAACGGAACAGTAATTAGTGAAACACGCATAGAGAAGCCCCATAGCTTCTCGACAGCCTGTAATATTGCAACGCAGATCATTGCACAGGTAGCAAGTAATCAATATGGCGGTCAAAGCATCAGTCTGTCACACCTGGCTCCCTTTGTCCAGATCTCAAGAAAGAAAATACATGCTGAAGTACTGGAAGAAATGGAGCTGCTTGAGTGTTCAGTTACAGAGGAACAGGTCGAGAAGATTGTTGAGAAAAGGCTTCGAAAAGAAATCAATCGAGGAGTTCAGACAATCCAATACCAGGTCATCACACTCATGACCACCAATGGACAAGCACCTTTCCTCACAGTATTTATGTATCTGAATGAAGCCAATAATGAGACAGAGAAGAAGGACCTGGCGATGATTATCGAGGAGACTCTGAAGCAACGCTACCAGGGAGTTATGAACGAGGCGGGAATCTGGGTTACACCTGCATTTCCAAAGTTAATCTATGTGCTGGAAGAGGATAATATCACAGAAGGCTCCGACTATTATTATCTGACGGAATTAGCGGCAAAATGTACCACGAAGAGATTGGTACCCGATTATATCTCGGAGAAGAAGATGAAAGAGATCAAGGAAGGTAATTGCTTTCCTGTTATGGGGTGTCGTAGCGCTTTAAGCCCTTGGAAAGAGGAGAACGGCGATTACAAATTCTATGGCCGTTTCAATCAAGGTGTTGTAACGATCAATTTAGTGGATGTAGCCTTATCCTCCGGCGCAAATCCGGATAAATTCTGGAGTATCTTCGATGAAAGATTAGAACTGTGTTATCAGGCTCTTATGGTTCGCCATAAACGACTGAAGGGAACATTATCGGATGCAGCACCGATTCTATGGCAGCATGGAGCGCTGGCGCGCCTTGCGAAGGGAGAGACAATCGATAAACTACTCTATGGCGGTTATTCAACGATTTCTCTCGGATATGCAGGCTTATATGAATGTACCAAATACATGACCGGACGATCCCATACAGATCCGGAAGCAACCATCTTTGCCCTCGAGGTTATGAAATATATGAATGTTGCCTGCGATCGCTGGAAGGCAGAAACCAGTATTGGCTTTGGCATCTATGGTGCACCGATTGAAAGTACCACCTATAAATTTGCGAAGTGCCTACAGAAACGCTTTGGGGTTGTGAGTGGAATCACGGATAAAAGCTATATTACCAATAGCTATCATGTCCATGTAACGGAAGAGATTGATGCATTTACGAAGCTGAAGTTTGAAGCACAGTTTCAGTCCCTCTCTACGGGTGGAGCGGTCAGCTATGTGGAAGTTCCAAATATGCAGAATAATATACCGGCAGTCCTTCAGGTCATCCGTTTTATTTATGATAACATCATGTATGCAGAGCTTAATACAAAAAGTGACTGCTGCCAGGAATGTGGCTTCGACGGAGAGATCCTACTCGTCACAGACCAAGGTAAGCTTGTCTGGGAATGTCCGAAGTGCGGTAATCGGGATCAAGATAAACTCAATGTAGCACGCAGAACCTGTGGCTATATCGGAACCCAATTCTGGAATCAAGGAAGAACTCAGGAGATTAAGGAAAGGGTGCTCCATTTATAATATGAATTACGGTACGATTAAGAAAACAGACATTTCGAACGGATCAGGGGTAAGAGTATCCCTATTTGTCTCCGGTTGCACCCATCATTGCAAAGGCTGCTTTAACCCTGAGACCTGGAATTTTAATTATGGTAAGCTATTTACAGAAGAAACGGAAGCAGAAATCCTCGTGGCGCTCGCTCAGAGCTATATTAACGGTTTATCAATACTGGGTGGAGAACCCATGGAACCCTCCAATCAACGAGTACTATTACCGTTTGTTAAGAAGGTAAGAGAATTATATCCTGAGAAGGACATCTGGTGCTATACCGGATATGACTTTGAACAGGAGCTTCTGCAGGACAGCAGGGCACGGTGTGAAAGTACACAGGAGCTGTTAGATTACCTCGACGTGCTGGTGGATGGTGAATTTGTAGAGGAATTGAAGGACATCAGCTTACAGTTCAGAGGATCCTCGAATCAGCGAATCATTGATGTAAGAGCATCGCTCCATCATGCTGAGGTTCGGCTTTTAAACCTATAGCTTATAAAATTTCCCCATAGATACTACCAATCAAATGAAGCAAGTACTTTTTTGAAAGGTAGAATTATGGGGATTTTCTTGTCGATTATTGATATTTTAAGTTTTTTTTGGTATCATAGAAATTATTAACAGGAGAGGATATAATGCACTTTATTATATAA
>JAQZBA010000125.1 GCA_029239365.1 Herbinix sp.
GGAGTAATGTTGACCGATTTGAAGGATCCCTCAAAGATCATTCGTGTTGGCAAGGAACCAATATTATCACCGGAGGAAACCTATGAAATGACTGGTCATGCGCCAAATGTTGTATTTGCCTCATCCCATATCGTTGAAGAAGATGGCAGTGTAAAATTATATTATGGCGCTTCTGATCGTTATCAATGTGTTGCAGATACATCAATAGATCTGCTATTGGAAGCGGCTCTTGAAAGATAAGGCTTTCATAGGTATAATAAAGTGTATCATTAATTACTATTATTTGTATTGATTAAGAGGAGGCTTGCATTATGTATCGTGTAATTATTGTTGACGATGAACCATGGACTTTGCAAGGAATTTGTGAAACCTTCGAGTGGGAGAAGTATAATTTAGACGTAATTGGAGCCTATACATCAGCGACACGTGCAATGCAAGAAATTCTTGAGAAAAAACCGGATGTGGTTTTTACTGATATACGGATGCCTATTATTAATGGCATCGAGTTATTGGCATCCATACGAAAAAATGGCTTGGATACGGAAGTGATCATAATTAGTGGCTTTGGGCAGTTTGATTATGCACAGCAAGCGATTAAGGAAGGCGCTTTTGATTATGTATTAAAGCCGATAGATAAGGACGCGACCGGTTTACTTTTGGAACGTCTACAAAGTAAATTAGATCTTAAATCGGAAGATAAAAATAGAAAAATTATTGAAATGATACTGGAAGAGCCGGAGGTAATAGTACCGGAGCAATATGGTATTCCGAATAAACATCAGAATTATCAGGTGGTTATATGGGATGGTCAGAATAGTAGGGAATTTCATGATTGGCTGAAGCAAGAGAAGGAAATTGATTTTACTGATATAACAATATCAAATCAAAAATGCTACATCATTAATTATCCTCATGATTTATCAGAAATGATAAAACAGCAGAAATTTACAGAAGCCATAGGGATCAGTCGGATATCAAATTCAGCTTCCGATATCCCCAAATTAATAACGCAGGCTTCGGTGGCGGTCGCCTCTGTTTTTATTACAAAGCAACCTGGAAGCTACCTATACAAAGTGAAACAATCTCAAAACCTGATGCCTCTCATAACAAGAATAACTAGTATATTAGATGGTGAGAGACTAATAGAATTTAGCCAGCTTGTTGGAAAAATGCCTCAAATATTTCGTGAGAATCAATATACCGTAGAAGATTTGAGCTTTTGCTGGAACCGGATTATTGTTCATGTTGAGCAAATTCTACGTAATAAATTTGATAACATCGAGTTGGAGCTATTTGATTGGCAGCAGTTTATTACCAAATATGATGGTATGGATTGTATGTGTCAGGCATTAATCAATGAAGTCCAGTATTGCTATAGCTCTGATGACTTTGAAACAGGGGACAATTTTGATGATGGAAGTTCTACAATCAGTAAAATTATAAAATATATCAATCATCATTATGGGGAACAGCTTAAATTAAAAGAAATCTCGCAGATGTTTTATATTAATAAGAACTATGGGTGTTTTTTATTTAAACGTTATACCGGAATGACCTACTCCGAATACTTGAATAAAGTTAGAATGCAGCATGCCAAAGAAATGTTAGCTTCAACCTCCTATACGATTTCCGAGATATCGGATAAAGCCGGATATACAGACTACTTTTATTTCAGTAAATTATTTAAAAAGATGTATGGAATGACTCCGACGAAGTATAGACAACAACCAATAGATAATGGGGATAAACTAGTAAGTATGGGGGGCTGACATAATGAGGATTAAGAGCATAAGCCTTCGAAGACAATTAGTTATTTTGTTTATGATTAGTATTCTACTGGTTATGATAGTCCAATTATATTATACGATCAATATTTTTCAGAAGAAGACTGAGGAGAATAAGGCAAATTGTTACATTACCATTATGCAGACGAATGCTATGTTAACGCAGATTACAGATAGCGTTACTTCTATTGGTAATATGGTCTCAAATAACGAATATATTCAGGAATTACTCTATCTAAATGATGATGGTAAGAGCAAGAATCTGGATCGAAGGATGGAAATCAGAGATGTAGTGCTTAATTATCTTGAAAGTATGTTAGGTGCGAATAAAGTAGTCAGTGAGATTGCGCTTATCGATACGGAGGAGGCAATTATTACTGCAAAAAATCGATTTAGTTACTTGCCGTATAAAATGCTGAATGAGAAATATGATATTCCAAATAAAGATAAAAAGTTTTATTCCTCTTGGATTAGTCTAGAATCACAAGAACAGCAAAGTGGCTTTGCCTTCGTTGTACCTATCTTCTATACAACGGGAGATTTTCAAAAAATACGGCAAAGGCTTGGTACCACTATTTTATGGTGTAATCAAAAACCTTTGATAGAGATAGTAAAGACAACAGCGGCAACCGATGGCGCAACCGTGTTGATTGCAGATTCGGAGGGAGTGATTATGGCTCTAAACTCAAATTATTCTATCTCTGAATTAAGCCTTGAGCTTGAGGCAATGTTAATCGATAAGAAAGATGAATTTTCTGACGAAAGTATCATTGAAATGGAGTTTATGAATCAAAAAAGCTTTGTCCTAGTGAAGGAGCATGAAAGCACCGGTTGGAAATCAATTAATATTGTTCCTATTAAGGGAATCTATCAGGAAACCTATCAAACCTTATATCTGGGTATGGGACTGGCTGCTGCCTCAATCATAATTCTACTTGGATTTGGTACCTATATGCTTCATTGCATCAGTAAACCGCTTGCTAACATTACCTCTACTCTCGCAAGGATAGGTAACGGAGAAAGAAAGAAAAGAATTGAAATGATTGAGCAGAACGAGTTCGGAGTGATCGGTGAGAGCATTAACACGATGTTGGATAATGTGGACAATATGAACCATAGAATCTTCGATATGCAGTCACAGTTATACGAAAAAGAACTAATGCAAAAGGAAACAGAGATGTTGACCTTGCAAAGTCAGATCAATCCACACTTTTTATATAATACTTTGGAATGTATCCGAGCAATTGCAGTAATACATAAAATCAGTGAAATTCCAATCATAACAACAAGTATGGCAAAAATCTTCCGTTATAGTATTAAAGGCGGGATGTACGCTACCATAAAAAAGGAACTGGAGTGTGTAAACGATTATTACAAAATAATTGCGATCCGGTATAATGATAGACTGTCAATGGAATTTGATGTGCATGAAAGATTAATGAATAATAGTATGCTAAAGATGTCATTGCAGCCGATCATAGAGAATTCTGTATATCATGGTCTGGAAGCAACCGAAGATGCTGTTAAGATTAGTATTAAGGGCAGAGTTGATGGTGAGTATGCGGTGTTATCAATTCATGACAATGGAGCCGGAATGGAATTTGAGAAGGCGGATGCGATAAATGAGGAACTTACAAAAGCCACATTAGAAGATCTGGTTGCTGTCGGCAAGTCGAAAGGGAGCATTGGACTTGCGAATATCAATGCTCGAATTAAATTATATTATGGTGATGAATGCGGTCTGCGTATAGATAGTTCCCAGGATACCGGAACAACGGTTACCATAAAGATAAAGCTTTCGGAAGAAATCTAACTTTAAACCTAATCTAAAATGAAAATAGGGTGTTGCAGAGTTGCAATATCCTATTTTTTTTATCGTATAGGAAATTGCGTCCTATACGATAAAAATCGCTCCGCATAGTGAACGTAGTTCACTTTGGGATGCGCACTTCTGCGGATAAACGCATAAATGCGTTAGGAAGTAGTTGCTTCGCAACCCGCTCAGGCGCGAAAGTGTCAGCATGCTGACACTTTGTACTTCATGACAAGAGAAATGATTTATCAATTAATCTTGTTTATCATCTGATTTTTATACCAAATCAACGCTTTTTAGTACATTTATCTCCCATCCTATTTATCCTATAATGATATCAATAAGGAGGAGACGACATGAATTCTACAACTACAAATTCGTTGAATGCGAATTTATACAAAAGGCAGTTGCGCCAACAAAAAAGACGGCAGCTTAGAAAGGATATCTGGCATTATCGAAAACTTTATCCACTTATGTTATTTGGCCTTGCCTTTTTTATCATCTTTTCCTATGTACCGATGTACGGTATCCAATTAGCGTTTAAAGACTATAGCATTAGACTGGGTATTACAGGAAGCGAATGGGTTGGACTTGAGAATTTTCAAACATTATTTGCTAGATCAGAATTTTGGAACGCAGTTAGAAATACGCTAATTATTTCATTGCTGAAGTTGATTTTTACCTTTCCGGTTCCGATTTTACTGGCAATATGTCTTAATGAAATTGTTTCGAGCAAAGTAAAAAGAACCCTTCAAATCATCTTTACTTTGCCACATTTTCTGTCATGGATTACAATCAGCGGAATTATGCTTGCATTGCTTTCTACCAATGGAACGATAAACAGTTTGATCCAGATACTGGGTGGTAGTCCGGTAAAGTGGCTAAGCAGTGGACCGATATTTATTGGTGTTATCATCGTTAGTGAGATATGGAAGACAGCAGGTTGGACTTGTATTATTTATATGGCAGCGATTGCCGGAATTGATCCGGAATTATATGAGAGTGCAAGGATGGATGGTGCAAACAGACTAAAATGTGCGTTACATATTACCTGGCCTTGCATCAGAGGAACCGCCGCAATTTTGTTAATTATGCAAGTGGGCCGTGCTATGAACGCTAACTTTGATCAGATTTTTAACCTATATAATCCGACCGTATATAGTGTGGCTGATATTATTGATACTTACATCTTCCGAATTACATTCTTACAATCGGCAAATTATGGTGTCTCAACTGCAGTCGGTTTATTTAAGGGAATCACCAATTGCATATTGCTTCTCAGCGCTAACTATATTGTAGGCAAGCTTAATCGAGAATCAAAAATGATATAGGAGGGAGAATGTATGAAATTAAAAACAATGAAATCCAACTTACCCAAAAATAAGCGTAAAAGGAAGATAAACATACCACATATCTTTCTGGTTTTGATCCTATGTGTTTATGGATTTCTCATCCTATATCCATTTTACAACAGTGTATTACAATCAATCATCCCATATAAACTGGCAATCAGAAGTCCTTTTTTATTATTTCCGACGGAGATTGACTTTACCTCATACCAGTTTATATTCCATTGGGACAGTCTGATGTATGGATTTAGAACAACTTTTATCATTGTCGTCTTTGGTGTGCTTTATAATCTTTTTCTTACGGTAACATTATCTTATGTATTATCGAAGCCGATACCGGGGAGAAAAATTATTAATTTATTTATCGTTTTTACTATGTTCTTTCAAGGTGGTTTAATACCGGGGTATTTATTGGTGAAAGGTCTGGGCATGATGGATAGTTATGCGGCAATGATAATACCCTTGGGTATCAATATTATGAACCTGATGATTATGCGCAGTTACTTTCAAGGAATCCCGGATGAATTAAGTGAGGCAGCAAAATTAGACGGAGCAGGCGAGTATACAATACTTTTAAGAATCTGCCTACCCTTATCTAAGCCAATGCTTGCCACGATTGGACTTTATTATGGAGTTGAACGATGGAATGAATGGTATAACGGTATGTTATTTATGAGGTCTGTCGAAAAATGGCCACTTCAGCTACGAATTCGTGACATGATACAGTCTGTTGGAAGTGTTGTGAATCAGATACCGGAGGCTTCCAGACCAACTGCTTATCCGCTCGGTATTCAGATGGCAGGTATCGTGATCAGCATCATACCGGTAGCACTTATCTATCCGTTTTTGCAAAAATATTTCGTTAAGGGTTTGACGCTTGGTGGTGTAAAAGGGTAGTATATAAACTGTATATCATACAGGTTTATATAGATAAGATTTTACATAAATAAGGAGGAGAAATTGTGAAAAATGTAAAAAGGTTGTTGGCTTTATTACTTGTAGCCGTTATGCTCATGGGAACCATGATAGGCTGTGCCAAAAAAACAGAGGATGAAAAGACAGAGGAAAAGGAAACCAGTACTACAGTAACAAATGCGCCTGTGGATAGTGGAGAAGTGACCGAAGCACCGGCTGATCTTTTCGCTGAGAAAATAACATTCACAATGAGTGTTGTAGATGCAGAAAAAGCTGGATTTACTGACAGCGGTGAAGTGGCAGAAAACTTCAAATGGTTCTGTGAAAAATTTAATGTTGAATTTGATTTTTGGCCGTTAACCTGGTCAAATTATGTAACTCAGACTAGCATGTGGCTCAATTCTGATTCTGCACCCGATCTTATTATGCTCGATGTTGCACCGGTTCGTTATGGCGAATATTTAGAGTGGGTTGATGCGGGATTATTCAGACCTTATCCTGATTTAGCAGCTTATCCTAACTTAGCAATGCGCTTCGATGCTATGACAACAGGTAAGAAGTTTGCAATTGATGGAACCTTATATGCATTCCCGTCTTATTTAGACTCCGGTAAATACAATAATGTTATCGCAACCGGCTATACTTATCGTAAAGACTGGGCTCAAGCAGTAGGATTATACAAAGAGAATGATGTATACACTTGGGAAGAATGGAAGGCTCTGGTAGCAGCTGTTGTTGCCCAGGATCCTGGTAAAAATGGTGCTGGCAATACAATCGGTATGATTAGTAATAGTGCGTGGGGCTTCCCGAATTATTTCCTCGGAGAACTTGCAAAATCCATGTATGGCTTTGTTAAAGATGATAGTGGTAACTGGGTATGGGGTCCCACCTTACCGGATAGCTTAGAAGCAGTTGTAACAACAAAACAAATGTATGATGACGGATTAATTTGGGCTGACCAACCGATGGTTGTAGAAGGTGATGCGGGCAATAACCTCAATGCCGGTAAATTATTTGCATCAGTTAATACCAATATAACTGCAAATGGTTTCAGACAGGTAGTAAAAGGTTTTTCCGATGCAAATCCCGAATTAAACGCAGAAGATTGTCTGGCAGTTGCTAAGGTAAAGGGACCGAGCGGTAAATATTTCGCGAAACAGGGATCTGATCAATGGTCACAAACAGCAATGAATCACAATCTTTCTGATGAAAAAGCAGAGAGATGGTTAGCAATGTTAGATTATTTAGTATCTGATGATGGTTATAACTTTAAGATATTTGGTATTCCGGAGGTAGACTGGAAGTATGATGCTGAAGGTAATGCAGTATGCTTATGGACCGGAAAAGATGAAAATGGCAATTTGGTAAATCCTTATGGAAACAGTGGTACATCTCCTTGGACTCGCTGCTCCGGTTCAGTAGACGGCTTCCAGCTTGTTAATCCCTCTATTCCACAATGGGTAAAAGATCAAGTAATCTCAGCCCTCGCAACTTACTCAGGGCCGGAGTCGAATGTAGTGTTACTGGATGTTGAGAAAGAATTCTTTGTAAGTGATACTTTTGCAGAAGCAACAGCGGGTCTTGATGCAGAGGTTTATGCGAAGGTTGCAGAACTTATGACTTCTGATGATATTGCAACTGACTGGACAAATTGGGTTACTCAAAAAGCCATTGAAGTTCAGCCTGCTATCGATGAATTAAATGCAAATGTAAAGTAGTATATTAGGAAGAATTGTTAAGAGCTGTCTCAATAAGGGCAGCTCTTTCCTTATGAAGAGGTCCGTTATTGCTGTAGTTGCAAGATAATGTACTGCGCTTGTTACATATTACGCGTGGAGAGGATGAAATTTTATGGGAAACAAAGTGATTGTACGAGGTATGATAGGCGGGGTCAGAATGAAATTAATTGCAGGTTTTTTGATTCCTGTTGTATTAATTATTGCTCTTGGTATGATCTCTTATAACAAAGCTTCGGACAGCATTATAACTAATTATGAGACTTCCAGTGCGCTGAGCATGGATATGATCGCACAATATTTTGCCTTGGGGTTAGAAAAGGTTGAAGCGAAGGCAACCGAGATTGCGCTAAATGAAGAGCTTGTTCAGTATTATGGAGGAAATCTTAAGAGTGATGCTTATGAAGAGAATGAAGTGTATGGAGATATCTCTGATTCGGTGGTTGCAGCCGCAATTTCAGATGATATTATATTCAATATCACTCTGTTTGCTAATTATGGACGAATCGCAAGCTATAAAGGTATTTTAACTGAGATTAACAAACAAGATAATCAGGCAATCCTTTATGAGAACTTCAAAGCATCCGAGGAAGGCGGTTTATTCGCAGAGAATAAAGAGCTGAATATGTGGATTGGTTCCCATGCCAACTTAGATAAAGAGATCGCAGTGAATACTGATTCTTATTGTATGTCACTGATAAGACAGCTGAAAAATGTTGCCGGAAAACAATCAGGGTATATCGTTATCGATGTTAAGATGGATTTTATTCAAGATGTTTTAGAAAAAGCTAACTTCGGTGAAGGAAGCATCACCGGTATAATAACACAGGATGGAAGAGAGATAATAGAAGGTGGTGACTCCCTTGTTCTGAAGGAACAGGAGATATATCAGCAAGTACGAAACAGTGAAGAGAATAGTGGGTATCGCTATATTGAATACAACGAAGAAGAATGTCTCTTTCTATATTCACAAATTGATACAGCTGGCGCTCTTTTATATTCGATTATACCCAAAGCAAGCATTATTACATTGGTAGAAGATTTAAAGCTTTTATCAGTGGGCTTTGTATTTATATCCAGTATAATCGCAATCTTAATCGGAACTTTAATTGCATCCGGTATAAGTACAACAATAAGAAAAACAAATAAAGTATTAGAATTAGTAGCAACCGGTGATTTGTGCAAAGACGTGAATATTAAGAGAAAAGATGAGTTCAGTATCCTTGCTAAAAGTATAAATTACATGATATCCAGCATGAAGGACTTGATTAAGAAGATGAGTTTGGTGAGTAACACAGTATCAATCGCTGCTGAAAAAGTTGAGGATAACTCCAATGTACTCCTTCAGGCGACCCATAACATTACTAAAACAGTAAGTGATATTGAGCAAGGTATTATTCAGCAGGCAGAAGATGCTGAGAACTGTCTGACACAAATGACCTTATTAGCAGCACAGATTAATGTGTTAAACAATAATGCAAAGGAAAGCGATGTAATTACTAAGAATGCAAAGGAAATGATACATAAGGGAATGAGTATCGTAAGTGATTTATCGGATAAAGTGAAAAGTACATCGGATATCACCCAGACTGTCATACATGAGATTGAGGAACTAAATAAAGAATCAGAAGCGATTAGTGATATTATCGTTACGATTAATTCGATTGCAAAACAGACCAATTTATTATCTCTCAATGCATCGATAGAGGCTGCCAGAGCGGGGCAAGCAGGATTGGGATTTGCCGTAGTAGCAGAAGAAATACGGCGACTTGCAGATCAATCAGGAACAGCAGTTGCAAAAATAGAGGGTATTATTGAAAAGATTCAAAAGAGTACTCTTAATACTGCTGCAACTGCCAATCAAGCAGAGGATACTGTCGCGATACAGGTTCAAGCATTAGGGTCTACGGTGAAAGCATTCACAAATATCAATGAAGAAGTTGAGAAGTTGGCCGGGAATATGGAAATGATTTCGAGGGGGATAAAAGAAATCGAACATAGGAAAGAAGATACATTAAACGCGATGGAAAGCATCTCTGCTGTGTCGGAAGAAACAGCAGCAGCTGCCAACGAACTTGGCAATACGGCGACAGAACAATTAAATGCAGTGGAAGCACTAAACCAAGCAGCTAGAGAATTGAGCACAGATTCAAAAAAATTGCAAAAATCAGTAAGCATATTTAAGGTTGAGTAATCCATTACCCAGAAGATAATAGTACAGAGTTGTACCTGAGGGTACAATAGCTGTACAATATTCAGGAGGTTATATGCATAGTTTTGATAGTAAAATAAAAGATTTATATGAATATATGCCTGTATTAACAAAGCGGGAGGATTTTGATGAGTTT